>CAIKNA010000273.1 GCA_903828645.1 uncultured Bacteroidales bacterium | reverse complement strand
GCAACAATTGCTTCTGGCGCGGGAACCAGGAGTATCACCGTAAACTTCGCGGTCGCTGCCGTTTCCGGCAACATTACTGTTACAGGCAAAAACAGCTGCGGCAATGGAACACCTTCACCCAATTTCAATGTTGCCGTCAATGCAATTCCAACAGCCCCAGTGGTAACGGCTGTCGGGCCCGTGTTAACCAGCAGCGCCCCTTTTGGCAACCAGTGGTATTTCGCAGGTACCGGCCCTATCATGGGAGCAACCGGACAAACTTATACCGCAACGGTGTCCGGATGTTACTGGACAGTGGTTACCCTGAACGGATGCGTATCGCCACCCTCAAACCATACCTGCGTTGTGATGATCGGGGAACAGGAACTGAAAGGCAGCAATTTCAGCATTTACCCGGTACCAAATGACGGGCGCTTTATCGTTGGCATTACCGGTGCGGCCCGGGAGATTTTTTCCATCAGGGTTTACAACCAAATGGGTGCTCAGATCTATGAAATGGACAATTTGCAGGTCAGCGGAGAATTCGAAAAGCAGATCGACCTCCGTTCGCAACCCGGCGGCCTATACTCTGTGGTATTCAACAACGGTTCCGGCAAGGTTGTAAAGAAAATGCTGATCAACCGCTAAAGCGATGGATGCATCGCTTTGTGAATCTGAGAATCCGTGACCTGGCACCATGAAAATCCGGATATCACTTTTTCTGATTTCCTTATTGATGAGCCTGCATGGTTCTGCCCAGTATTTTAGTACAGGGCAGGATCCGGCTTCTATCCGGTGGAAACAGATCAAAACAAATCGCTACAAGCTGATTTTCCCGGCACCCTTTGAAAAAAAAGCACAGTACCTTGCCAACGTCATGGACATCGTATGCCGGAATGAGACGACAACCTTGTCTGCCAGTGTTCCCCGCATGCCGGTGGTTCTGCATACACAAACCATCATCTCCAACGGGCTTACGGTTTGGGCACCAAAACGGATTGAACTTTACACCTGCCCCCCTCAGCAAACTTATGCCGAGGATTGGCTTGAACAACTTGCCGTGCATGAATACAGGCATGCGGTACAAATAAGCAAGATCAACCAGGGATTTTCAAAGGGGCTCTATTACATTTTCGGAGAACAGATCACGGGGGGAATCCTGGGACTGTTTATTCCCTCCTGGTTCCTCGAAGGAGATGCCACAGTCACCGAAACGGCCATGACCAGCACGGGCCGGGGGCGGTCTGCACTTTTTGAAAGTACCCTCAGAGCGCAGGTTGTCGAAAAGGGTCTCTACTCCTTTGACCTTGCTACCCTGGGCTCCTATAAAACATTTACCCCCGATGCCTATTCGCTGGGTTATTACCTGGTAGGACAATCGCGGAAAAGGTACGGACCGGAACTGTGGAATACCGCATTGGACAGGGTTGCCAGGTATCCTTTCATGGTGGTGCCATTTAACAGCGGCATCCATAAAGTAACCGGGCTCTGGAAAGCGAAGCTCTACAGGCAATCGCTCACAGAACTCGACACCGCATGGCAACAACAGTTGCGGGCCACACCTCATCAGCTGATGGGGTCAATCACAAAACGCGACTCCAGGAACCACCCGGTATACAATCACCCGATCCTTATCAACGACTCCACCATTCTCGCCGACAAATCAGGTATGGATGATGTTGACCGCTTTATGCTCATCGACAGGAAAACGGGAAAGGAACGCAAACTTTTGACACCAGGATACCATTTCAGCGGAACAAATTCATTCGGGGGCCATTACCTTGTATGGTCACGGGTGGAGGTTGATCCACGATGGTCGAACCGCAATTACTCGGGGATCAGGATGTACAACTTTAACACCCGGAAGCAGCAGGTGCTTGCCGGCAAATCCCGCTATCTTTCCCCTGTCATCTCTCCCGATGGCTCCCGGGTTCTTGCAGTTCATATTTCCAGGGAAAACGAATGCTCCATTGATATCCTTGAAGTTCCGTCGGGTCGCATGATGAAACAGTTCACAATTCCCGGTGACGGGCAGGCCGTTTCACCCAACTGGTCGCCCGATGCCGCCAGTATCATCTTCACGCTGGTAACCGAAAAGGGCGAAACGGTTTCAACAATTGATACGGCAACTGGAAAAATCTCCATACTGCTCCCCGTAACATATACCGAATTTACCGGCCCGGCATCCTTTTTCAGGCAGTATCTCATTTACAGCACCGATCATGCAGGTGCTGTAAACATTTATGCCCTCGATACCATTACCCACGCGGTTTTCAAAATTTCCTCCACCCGTTTCGCCACATTTGACCCTTGTTTCACAGCGGATAAAAAGTTCATGATCTGTTCCGATTACACTGCCGACGGACTTATGGTGGCAGAAAAAAAAGTCGATTCTCTATCCTGGGTGCCCCGTGAAAAGGAAATAAACCACTCCTATAAATTATATGAAGCTTTGGCGGCACAGGAAACAGCCAACATCCAGGACAGCGTGGTTGGCAGGAACATATGTAAAATGTACGCGTCTGACCAATATAACCTCGAAAAAGACTCCATCGCCGGGAAAATATATCCAACCAGGAAATATTCGAAATTGCTGAACCTTTTCAACCCTCACAGCTGGGCCCCGGCTTCGTTCGACATCAACAACCTGAATGTCAATCCCGGTGTGATGGTGCTGCTGCAAAATGATCTGAGCACCATGTTTGCCGGTGCAGGCTGGGAATACAACATCAATGAGCAAACCGGAAAATTCTACGCCAATCTGAGTTACCGCGGATGGTACCCTGTGATTAACGTCGCATTCGATATCGGAAACCGTGCCGGGTATGTTAGATCCCACGGAAGCAGTGCAATTTACCGGTTTACCTGGCAGGAGTCGAATTTCCAGGTTTCTTCTGCCATACCATGGAATTTCTCGCATGGAAGATTTTCCAGGTACCTTCAACCCTCCATAGGAACCACGCTGACGGGCATCAGGCATAACGCTTCCACACCTGAACAATTTTCCACGGGTTGGATACAGACCATGGACTACCTCCTTACAGCTTCCCAATACCTGCAATCGACCCAGAAAGACGTTTATCCGCGATTCGGGCAATCCCTCAAAATCAGTTACCAGAACACCCCGTTTGGCGGCAACGACATGGGATCAATTTTCGCCGCATCCGCAAATTTCTATTTCCCGGGATTAATACGCCACCATGGTATACTGGTATACGCAGGCTATCAGCAACGCCATGATAAAGACCTTTATGCCTATTCCTTTTCGAATCGCATCGCTTATCCCAGGGGGTATGCCAATGCATATGATGATGATTTGGTGAGTTTAAATTTCAATTACATGCTACCCCTTTGGTATCCTGATTTCAGTTTCGGCTCGGTAATCTACCTGAAACGTCTGAAATTGAATCTTTACTATGATTGGGCCAATGGAAAAAATCCGGGGTATTACAATTCATACCAGTCGGCTGGGGGAGAACTAACAGCCGATTTCCATTTGCTGAGATTTGTTGCTCCTGTTGAAATGGGCATACGCAGCATTTATTATCCTTCCTCCGGCGGCTGGGGATTTGAATTTCTTTACTCAATTTCCTATTGACAAAATATTATCTTTGATGGTTCACTTTACCCATTAGATACCCTTATTTATTCTTCATTGCGACTGACATGAAAAAGCAACCTGTGAGCAAACAACCTCCAAAAAAGACGGCTCCAAAGACAACCAGGATTTCCGATCCATCATCACCTGAAAAAAAACAGTACTTTTTATATGGCATGATGGTAATGTTGTTTCTGATCAGCACCATTGTCTTTTCTCCCATCCTGAATAACGGTTTTATCAGTACCTGGGATGATGGTCCGTATGTTCTGCAGAATCAATTACTTCACAACTTCTCCTGGCAGGGTATCACCAAAATATTCAGCTACGGCGATACATTTCAACAACTTACCAATAATTATCATCCCCTTACAACTTTGTCACTCGCCCTGGATTACCAGGTATCAGGGTTATCACCCTCTGCCTACCATACCACCAACCTTATTCTTCACGGACTTAATGCCGTACTCGCGTTTCTTTTTGTCTACCTTCTCTTCCGGCGCAGGATATGGCCAGCTGTGATCACGGGGTTGCTATTTGCCGTCCATCCGATGCATGTTGAATCGGTAGCCTGGATATCAGAAAGGAAGGATGTTCTTTATGCTTTCTTTTTCCTTGCCGGGCTGAATGCCTACCTGAAGTACCTGGAAGATGAAAAAACCTGGAAACTGGGTGTTGCACTCCTGCTTTTTTTATTTTCCTGCCTGTCGAAAGCCATGGCCGTTCCATTCCCCATAATCCTGCTGCTGATCGACTATTTACAGCGACGCAAACTCTCCTGGAAACCGGTGGTTGAAAAGATTCCGTTTTTTATCATTGCCCTGGTCATCGGGTACATGTCGGTTCATCTCCAGTCATTCAGCGCCATCAACAAGTTCGAAACATTCACCCTCTACCAGCGGATCATGCATGCATCCTATGGTTTTATTGGCTATTTCATAAGATTTTTCATCCCTTCCGGATTGTCAGCCTTCTATCCCTACCCGGCAATCACCCCCGACGGACTTTTACCCCTGTCGTTCAGGATTGCACCCTATGTATGCCTTTCTGTTGCAGCTCTCCTGGCCTGGATCTCCACCAGGAAAGGAGAGATTCCGCGAACAATTGTTTTTGGGGTACTGTTCTTTTTTTTCACCATTGCGCTGGTCCTGCAATTTCTTTCGGTGGGTAAAGCAATCATGGCCGACCGTTATACCTATATACCCTATATCGGACTATCCATTATTATCGGAATGGTAGTCGAACATTTTATTTGCAAAAAAAGCCCGTTGAACTACATTGGTTACGGGCTTGCAGGGTTGACCCTGATCATGGTCGTTATTTTTTCTTTCATCACGCATGAACGCACCAGGGTTTGGAAAGACGACATCTCCATCTGGTCAGATGCACTGATGCAATACCCCGACGGGCGCATGAATTTCATCTATGAAAAGCGGGCCAGGCAATTTCTTGACAGGAACCAGTCTGAGGCGGCCATGGCCGATTACCAGACCATCCTTGCCAATGATCCCCGCGATGACAATGCACTTGAGGCAGTTGGCAGAATGTATGGAAAGTATTACCATGACCTGGGAAAGTCGGTTGAATACCTCGAGAAAGCCTATTCCATCAACCCGAAAAATCCCGAGGTGCTGAAAGGCCTCGGGGTAGTCATGGGAATGAAGGGCGAAATAGCAAAGTCTCTCGATTACCTGCTTCAGGCATATCAGCTCGACCAGGCGGATACCATCCTGTTGCGGAATATTTCCGCCGGATACAATTACATGAACATGCCGGCAAAAGCGAAAGAGTTTGACCAGCTTGCCAGGTCCCTGAGATCAAAACAAGCCATAAACTGATTGCTGATATGCAGCTTCATATCCCGGGAAACCACTCGTTGACAAACCTGTTTGACCGGTAATTTCGTAAAAAGGTTACATTTGCAGCAACATGCTTCCTAAATCGATCACCGGCAAACTGCTTGTGTGGCGGTTGCGCCACATCAAGCATCGGCAATTTGTGCTGATCCTCAGTGTTTTGATTGGCATTGGCAGCGGACTGGCAGCTGTCACGCTAAAAAACACCCTGTATTACACGAATTATTTCCTGACAAATGGGTTCAGCTACCATGGCATATACTACCTGTTCCTCGCCTTCCCGGTGATCGGAATCATCCTTACCATTCTCTTTGTTCGATATATTGTCAAGGACAACATCAGCCATGGCGTTAGTAAAGTACTCTACGCCATTTCAAAAAACAATGGCCAGATCAAACCGCACAACACATTTTCATCACTGATCGCCTGCACCCTCACCCTTGGATTCGGAGGTTCGGTAGGACCCGAGGCTCCCATCGTGCTAACCGGGTCGGCCATCGGATCAAACCTGGCGCGGTTGTTCCGGCTGGATTATAAAACCACCACCCTGCTGATTGGCTGCGGTGCTGCGGGAGCCATTGCCGGTATTTTTGAAGCCCCGATAGCCGGCGCCATCTTCGTTCTTGAGATCCTGATGCTCGACCTCACCATGACCACCCTGATTCCCTTGCTGATCTCTACGGTAACCGCCTCGCTTGTTGCTTACCTGCTCATGGGCAACGAAGTGTTGTTCTCCTTTACCCTGCATAACCCGTTTTTACTTCGTCATATCCCATTTTACCTGATGCTTGGCATTTTCACAGGCCTGGTATCCGTTTTCTTTATCAGGGGAAGCATTGGCATTGAATCGTTGTTAAAGAAAGTCTCTCCTGCTATCAGGGTGACCATTGCCGGAATCATGCTGGCCCTGCTTATTTTTGCCTATCCTTCCTTGTTCGGCGAAGGTTATACGGTATTGAAGGAGGTGATCAACGGGAAGGGGGAGATCATAGGCAATTCCACACTTTTCGGCTCCCTGAAGCACAACCACTGGTCATTCCTGATCATCATTTTCGGGTTGATCATCATGAAAGTGGCGGCGATGGCTTTTACACAGGGAAGCGGCGGTATCGGAGGCACCTTCGCCCCTTCGATTTTTGTGGGGGCCATCTGCGGGTATTTTTTCGCCAACCTGCTGAATACTGTTTTCGGGCTCAATATTTCACAAAGCAATTTTGCCCTTGTAGGGATGGCCGGCCTTATGGCAGGTGTGATGCATGCGCCGCTCACGGCCATTTTTCTCATTGCTGAGGTTACGGGTGGATACCAGCTCCTTACTCCCCTCATCATGGTATCTGCAATTGCCTATCTTACGTCACACATCTTTGAAAGCCATTCAATTTACACGAGGCAACTGGCTGCCCGAAAGGAGCTGATCACCCATGACAAAGACAAAGCAGTGCTCTCTTTCATGTCGCCCCGCCAGCTGATTGAAACGAACTTTGCCGGGGTTGATCCGCAGGCCACCCTCGGCCAACTGGTGAAGGTTGTCGCCACCGCTTCACGCAATATTTTCCCCGTTGTGGATCAGGAAGGCACATTCTATGGCATCGTGATGCTTGACAACATCCGCCAGATCATGTTCGATCAGTCTATTTATGAGGTTACCTATGTAAAAGACCTCCTCTTCATGCCCGATTACGCAATCAGCCCAGGTGATTCTATGGACACGGTCATTCAATTGTTCCAGCAAAGCGACCGGTACAATCTGCCTGTTCTTGAAAACGGAAAATACCTTGGTTTCATCTCCCGGGCCAACGTTTTTTCGCAGTACCGGGAGATGCTGAAGAAATTCTCAGACGATTAATAACCAAAGACATCCTTCAATTCAAGCGATTTCACCTGCCCGTATGAGGAGAGGGTTTTCAGGTCCAGCCCGGTCTTCTTGCCAAGCACCATGATGTTGAAGTTTTTGTCTTTGATGAACTTCTGCTGAAAAGCCTTCAGGTCGGCAAAGGTCATTGAAGGCACCTTCTCGAATACATCCTTGCGGATATCGTAGGTCAGCCCGAACTTCTGGGCATTGATGTAATTGAACAAAACCTGCGATTTGGTGATGCGCTCCGTGCGAATCTTGTTGATGATCGCCTGGCGGGATGAATTCAGCGCTTTTTCACTTTCAGGCATGTTGTTAAACAGCCCGGTCATGGCCTTCATGGCTTCGGGAAGCTTGTCGATTTGCGTTCCGAGATACGAGAACAGGTAAAAATTCTGGTACGGTTGCTGCGGGGTGCGGTACCCTGCATAAGCACTGTATGCAAGTCCTTTCGATTCACGGATCTCCTGGAAAACGATCGAATTCATGCTGCCGCCAAAATATTCATTGAAAAGTCGCACCACCGGTATGATGGTCTTGTCGTATTTGCTCGATTTTGACATCATGATAACCTCGGCCTGTTTCATATCATAGTCTACGGTATAAACTTTCGAGGCATCCGTTGCCAGCTGTTCGAATTTTTTCGCTTCAGGAACCGGTTTCAGCGCCGAAGGAACCGGATGTTCCTTACTGAGAATTTCGGTCAGGGCGGTGGTAGTCTCAGGACCATAATAGAGGATTTTATGCTGATAACTCGTCAGTCCCTTAATTAAATCAATCAGGTCGCCGGCTTGCAGGGCATCGAGTTCCTTTGAGGATAAAATGTTGGTAAATGGAGATTTGTCACCATACACGCCATAATTGTACAGGGCCTGCCAGAGGATGGTTTCCTTTGAAAGTTTATCATCATCACGACGCTTCTTGATGTCTGCCACCAGGTTCTTCAACGCCGGCAAATTGGGTTGTGTATCGCCAAGCAGTTGTTCAAACAGGGAAATAGCACTTGGCATCAATTCGCTTAGTCCGCTCAGCGAAACCCACACCTCCTCATCTGAACTGTAAACATTGAAAGAACATCCCATTTTATAAAACTCTTCCTGGATCTGTTTCGGAGAATATCTCGATGTTCCGAGGTATTTCAGGTAATCGAGTGCTATTCCAAGTTCCCTGTTGGCATTTGTTCCCATCTGGAAATAGTAGTAGAGCGAAAAAGTTTTATTTTCCGTATTCGCCTTGTAAAGAACAGGAACGACATTTTTGAATGTGAACTTTTTGATGTCAGCGTTATAGTCGATGAACACCGGTTCAATCACCTGGCTGGGCTCGGCAAAGATCTTTTTCAGGAATGCCGACTCATCATCGCGATTCATGGCTACCGGGGTGATCGGTGGTTTTACAACCTTTTTGGTATCCTTGGCCTGGCCATTGCGTTTATAAACAATCACGTAGTTGTCACCGTAGTTTTTGTTGGCAAAATCAACCACATCCTTTTTTGTAATCTTTGAAAGCCGGTTGACATTATGCACAATGTCGGCATGGGGAAGTTCCTTCACAAATTCATCCACCAATTCCATTGTCCGGCCATTGTTGGATTCATACTTTTTAATTTCAGTCAGTTTGAAATCATTGATGATGGCGGGGATAAGCCAATCGGGGAACTCGCCTTTCTTGACAAGTTCGATCTGCGACATGATCAGTTCCTTCACATTTTCGAGCGATTGTCCCTCTTTTGCCTTACCCGAAAAAATGTTAACGGAATAATCTTTCAAAACGTATGAGAAGGCGTTGGCTTCCAGTACTTTCTGTGCCTGGTTCAGGTTCAGGTCCATCAACCCTGCATTGCTGTTGCTAAGAACCATGTTGCACATTGTCAAAAGATCGGCATCCTTGGTACTTGCGCCACCAAGACGGTAACCAATGGTAACCGATTCGGCATCCGGTCCAACCACCTCCTTTACGATGGGCTGGGTAATCTGCAATTCAGTGGCAGGAACATAAGGGGTAACCGGTTTTGAAACCAGCTTGCCGAAAGTGGCATCAACCAGTTTGATCACCTCGTCGGGGTTAAAATCACCCGACAGCACAATAGCCATGTTGTTGGGTACATAACGTGCGGCATAATAATTTCTCAGTGAAACAAGCGATGGGTTTTTTAAATGTTCCACGGTCCCGATGGTCGTCTGGGTTCCGTAAGTATTCTTCTGGAACAATCCGGAAAACAGCTCCTCGAAAACCTTGTCTTCGTCGCGGTCAAGGCTCATGTTCTTCTCTTCATACACGGTCTCCAGTTCCGTATGGAACAACCGGAAGACCGGATCCTGAAAACGTTCCTGCTCAACCTGCAGCCATTGGTTGATCTTATTGCTGGGAATGTCGTTTACATAGACGGTCTCCTCAAAGGAAGTAAAAGCATTGGTTCCCTTTGCACCGATCACCGACAGGAGCTTGTCATACTCATTGGCAATTGCATAGGTCGCAGCCACGCCCGACAGGCTGTCGATTTCATGGTAGATTTTTTTCCGCTGAACCGTATCCAGCGTTTTTTTATACACCTCAAATTTGTATTCTATCTTATCAAGCAATACTTTTTCTTTCGCGAAATCCTTGGTTCCGTATTCATCGGAGCCCTTAAACATCATGTGTTCAAGATAATGCGACAATCCTGTATTGTCGGAAGGATCGTTTTTGCTCCCGGTTCGCACCGCAATCGCAGTCTGAATTCGGGGAGCATCTTTGTAAACCGTGAGGTAGACCTTCATTCCGTTTGTCAAGGTATAGATCCTTGCTTTGAGCGGGTCGCCCGGAACGCTGTCATAGCGGAAGGTTTTTTGTGCCATCGTACCAAAAAACAGTACAATCATGATTGTCATCAAGGCAAATCGTTTCATCGTCTTTTTCATTTGAGTTTGATTAATTTTCAGGAAAAATAATGAGGGATTCAGATTGAAGCGCAAATATAGTGAAAACATTCACAGAGATCATTTTGCCATTTTTTTTACCTGGATTTCACAAGTTTTATCGTCTCCCACTGCCCACCGGCATCAATCCTGATGAAATAGAGCCCCGGAGGCATCTTTGCAAATAGAAATTCGTATGTTCGCATTCCGTAAAAGTCACTGGAAAGAACCACCTCTCCAAGCAGGTTGAATACTTTCACAGATATTTCCCCTTTTGACTCACCTCTCTTTTCCAGGATAAAGTTACCGGTTGTAGGGTTAGGATATACCAGGAAAAAGGAAGTTTCAACGACCGGGGATGTTTCGCCTGCACTTTCAGCAACACTAAAATCTGAGGCGGACTTTGCTCCGCAATACTGGCCGTTGTTGGTGATTTTCCCGTGCATATAACCGTCAAATGCAACCAGGGTACCGGGCAGG
Source organism: uncultured Bacteroidales bacterium (assembly GCA_903828645.1). Classification (GTDB taxonomy): domain Bacteria; phylum Bacteroidota; class Bacteroidia; order Bacteroidales; family FEN-979; genus CAIVAT01. Next base: position 10,650 of record CAIKNA010000273.1, on the reverse strand, counting down.
TAAAGAATATTATGGCCGGCTATCATAGTCGCCTCGCCGCCAGACTGGACAATAAATGTCGTGCCGCTGCCCGCAACGATGATGGTTTGGGATGCACTGTAACACTTTGTTCTTCCATCAAAAACGGTAATATTTTGCAAATTCAGGGTCGCCGGAAGACCATTCACAATCATCGTTACAACGTTGGATGTCGCTGTGCATCCATCGCCGGTGGTCAGAACACACGATACCGCATCATTATTTGCCGGGATATATGAATAGACAGGATTGTTGCTCCCTGCATTTATTCCATTGACTTTCCATTGGTACGACTGTATCGAACCTCCATTGGTTATTGCAGTATTGAAAATAACAGATGACCCTGAATTAACCGGGTTGGCTGAGGGGGCGATGGATATGCCGGTTGGTGGTTGCAAAAGGGTCACAATACTTGCTGTTGTAATGCAACCATTGGCATCGGTAATTGTTGCAGCATAGGCGCCTGGCGTCAGATTGCTGTTTGATTGATTTGTACTGTCGTTGTTCCAAAGATAAGTATAAGGAGGGGTTCCACCGGTTACGTCAAATGAGACTGTGGATGTGACTCCAATACAGGGTGTTGGAACAGACAAGGCAGTTGCCAGTAACATATCTGGTTCGGTGATAGTGATGGTCGTCAACCCTGAAATTCCTGCGGCATCAGTCACCGTATAGGTATATGTGCCTGCGGGAACTACAAAATCACCGGTTCCAACATATGGCGGTGTTCCACCGGCTGCAATAATGGTTACGATGGAGGTCCCTCCATGACACAGGATGGGCGTCGAAGTGGAAGCGGCAATTACGGTTGGCTCAAATCCAAATCCCATCACATCATCGATATACCAGCCAGGCCGGGTTATCATGTTGTCAGAACCAAGTTGCCACCTGAGATTGAAATTTTGGCCATTTAAAACAGGCAGTATGAAGGAAGTCATTTGCCACCCCCCCGACAATCCATTGTAACAAGGTTCATCATGAATGCCGACGTTGTCCCAGGTGGCAATTCCGGGATACCCTCCAACCGGAAAAACCAGTGTCCAGTTAACACCATCAGAGGAAATTTTTACATTTCCTCCATCCCTGTTCACCTCCATATCATACCAGTGCCAGAACGAAAGGACCGGGTTGTTTTGCTGCGCAACATACACGGGTGAGTCTAAAACCCAGCTCGCACTGTTGTCATAATCGCCGGAAAGGTTCGTTGCCCATACTTTAGAGCCTGAGTGTGCCGACAGTGGCCCTGAGGCAGGGCTCCCCCATTCCCATCCATTTGGCTGCGTGGAAGCGTCAAATCCGCCCGGGTCTCCTTCAAAGTTCTGGACCCATTGAAACTGCACAACCAGGTAAGACCCTTCTTTTTTATTGTCGTCACCGTCCAGATCGCCAATCAGGACAATAAAAGCCTTTGTATGAAAATGCCCCGGAGTAGCTGTGATCGTTGCAAAGGAGACGTCCAAACTGCTGTGGACCGGTAAGTTGCTGACCATTTGCGTAGATGAATAAATCAAAATATTGGAGTCATTCCTGATCTCAAATGTCACATTGAAATTTGATGCGGTATTTTCCCCGAAATTGTGAATAGTGGCCCGGGGATGGATATCTGTTCCCTGCAGTACTGAACCTTCAGGCTCAGCGATATCTGTAACTCCCACGTCTTCGGCAAGAGAGGGCGGCAACCAGTCGTAGCGACCGGTATGCCTTGCATCGTGACGGAACATTGGCCAGGGTGCTGAAAAAGCTGTAACATTTGACCCTGCATCACGCAAAACCATAAATACATCAGGAGTGCTCCATGTAGTGAATGCAATTTCAAGTTTATGATCCCCGTCAATATCGGCAATTGCCGGGGATGTGACGATCTGTCCATTTGCAGGGTATGAACTTATCAATGATCCGTTTCCGCTAAGTACATATAACACGCTGTCTTCCGAACCGGCATAGATGGTCAGGGAAGATCTGCCGCTGTTGGCGATGGCGGGGGAGGAATGAATTACATTGCCGGTCATGTATTCCCAGTTTGAAGATACAGTATTGGCAGCAGGCGAATAAGCCAGGCAGTAGATTTTAAAATCGTCGGAACCAATGATTACTTCAAGGTTTCCATCGTTATTCACATCGGCAATTGCAGGGGAGGAATAGACGGGCCCCCCTGTTGTAAACGAAGTTACTTCCGATGGGCTGATGAGGCCATCACCATCGAGATCTCCTTTGATAAAATAGACCAGTCCATCCTGTGAACCCACCACAACCTCCAGTTTCCCGTTATGGCTAAAATCTGCAAGACCCGCAGATGAGGTGATCATCCCGCCTGTTTTGTAGCTCCATTTAAGCGCTCCTGTTGCACCATTGAGACAATAGAGTGTACTGTCTTTAGAACCGCAGATCACTTCGTTTGAACCATCGCCGTCAACATCGCCGATAGCCGGACTGGCAATGATGTTCCCATTGGTTTGAAACACCCACAAAACATCCCAATCCACCCCTTCAGTACCAGTCGGTCCGGGGTATCCCCATGAGGTGAGATCGACCGTTATCCCGTCATCAATGCCATCAGAATTATCGCCGTCGAATGCCCAGATACTCATCAGCGGATTGTTGCCGGCAACGATCTCAAGTCCTTCGTGGTTCGGCCCGGTGATCAGCTCCCCAATCGCCGGCGAGGAGTGCCACATGAAATTACCGTTTCGCTGGGGTTCATAAGGAAAGGTCCAGGCTGCATCTGAAACACCCGGGGTCCAGCTCCCGAACTTATTCATCACCTCCACACACCACCCGCTTGTTGTTCCGGTAGCCAGCTCAGCGCTTAAATCATAATTGATGTCTGCCACGGCAACCGAGGTTCTTGCCTCGTCGGATTTTGTATCCACGGCCCATTCAAGGTTACCGAGAGCATCGAAACACCTCCAGATACCATACGCATTTGAATTCAATTCGGGGAAAAAATTGCTGTATTCATCGCTCCCGGTAATAATTTCCATGAAATTGTCCGGCTCTCCCCCCAGATGATTGACTCCTGCGCCGAGGTTGATCATGGCCGGTGAAGCACCATACTCCATCCTGGTGCTGTTTGGTTGCAGAGGATAATTCCACAACTGGGAAATAACCTGTGCGAAGGATCCTTCCCTGCAAAGGAGAAGGAACATAATGAGAACAATCGTGTAAATCTTTTTCATAACCGGTTGCTTTTCTAAGGTTAAAATTACATGCATGGGTTTATTCGGAGACTGGTATTCCCGAATGCCCGACAGCATGGCAATAAATTAACAGTGATTTGTCTAAGAAAAGCTAAAGGTAAAACAAAAAGTGGACATCGCCAAAAATACAGAAACTAATTCAGCGCTTCATGCCATTTTCCAAAGCAGCTATTTGTGGAATTTCCTGATAAAATCTTCCACCTCGGGTACGCCACCCTGGTAAATCAGGTAACCGTTGTATGGTTCACGACGGGTAATTTCACTGTTGACCGGTGTGAGCATGATCTCTTTCACTTTGGCCAGGTCGGAAGTTTGCCCGAGCGCCCAGCTGAGTTTGATGAAAGCCGTTTCGGGAAGCATGTTCTCGGCCGGGATGATCCCTTTGGCCATGAGATCTCTCCCTGTGTCATAGACGAACATATGCACATAACCCCAAAGCGTCTGGACGGTCATGTAAATAGCGACCCCTTTTGCAATGGCCCGTTCGATGGCAGGGTATATCGGCTTGTTAACATGCCCCAGCCCGGTACCGATGATAATGATACCCTTGTATCCTGCATCGACCAATGCGTCGATCACATCGGGTTTCATGTTCGTGTAATAGTAAACCATGGTCACCCTTTCTTCATAGTAGGGCATGATCGTCACGTTCCGGTCTTTGCGCCGGCGCTGGTAATCGTGCTTGATAGGAACGACCCCCTGCCGGCTGACTGTGGCAATGGGGGTATCGCCGATAGTACGGAAAGTGGAACGGTATGAAGAGTGCATTTTCCGGACGCGCGTTCCTTTGTGAAGAAACCCGTATTCGTCGGATGTCGGGCCGAACATGCAAACCATCACCTCCGCAATATCACCATGAGCGGCCGCAGTGGCCGCATGCATCAGGTTCAGGGCGGCATCGGAGCTTGGACGGTCGGACGATCGCTGCGAACCGACCAAAACAATCGGAACCGGTGAATTCTGCACCATGAAGGTCAGAGCCGCCGAGGTATAGTGCAGCGTATCGGTACCATGCCCGATGATGATTCCGTCGATTCCCTTTTCAATCTCGTTTCCAATGGCGACAGCAAGTTTTTTATACTGTTCCGGCCCCATGTTTTCACTGAAAACGGCGAAAAGCTTTTCAGTTGTCAGGTTGCAGATATCGGCCAGCTCCGGAACGGCGCCGTAAAGCTCGCCGGGAGAAAATGCAGGGATTACGGCACCTGTGCGGTAATCGAGCCTGGAAGCAATGGTACCCCCGGTTCCCAGCAATTTTACATTGGGCTTATCTTTGGAATAAGGAAATTCCTTCTCGGGAATTTTGTAAACGGCTTTCTTGTACCCGAGTTCAACAATGCCGGTGATGCCATCAATATCAACTCCGATATTGTAGCCCGTAAATATTTTTAAAACAAGGTGCTTGTCATCGGTATTTTCGGCCCTGGGCAAGATAGTACCTTCAAAAACACCCCGGCTGCTGTCAACCCTGACCTTTGCCCAAACCCGGGCATTGAATTTTTGGAGTACGGCAAGTGCCCGCCCTTTGTATCCCTGGAAAATATCTTCGCTCATATATAATTTGGTAGTGGGTTAGTAGGAAGGTTAGTGTTAAGTGTTAAGTTTTATTGCTTTGCTGAGTTCGCTGAGGGACATGTTGCCTGTGGCCAGTTTGCTCAGGTTTCCCATCACCCAGCGAAGCCCGGCGGAATCATCATGGGAGGTTCTGGTCTCCTGGTATTTTTTTACAAGGAAAGGTACTTTCGCGAGAATTTCCGCTTTGGGAACTTCCCTGAAGTTAAGGGTGATGAGGACAGATTCAAAATCCATCTTGGGATGCTGGTAAAGGTGGAAAAGCATGTGCCGGGCAATGGCAAAATCAATCTTGCGGTAAACAATGAATTCCAGCAGTTCATAAACTTTTTCGAATGAAAAATCGGGCAACATGGGGTATTGTCCCTGCAGGTGTTTCAGGTGATGTGCCAGCAACCGGGCGGTAAACCTGGCAGGAATTTTGAGATTTACCTGCGCTTTTTCAAGCAGGGGTACAAGGTTGTTTTTTAACAGGTAGGTATGGGTATCTTCAGGCACCTTCCATTCCATCAGCTGCAAAATCCGCTCGGAAACCAGTTTTGGAAGCCTTTTCATGGATTCATCAATTTCTGAATCCTCGAGCGGGATGGGTGCCGAGTCGGTGTCGGGATACATACGGTCAGCGCCCGGAAGCACCCGCTCGAAAATGGTTGTGCCATCTTCAAACGACTTCCGGGTTTCATTCGGAACACCTGTAAACGCCAGTTTGCATCGCTCTTCAATCGATTCAAGGGCTGTTTTGATATCATCCTCGGGGCCCCAGAAAATCAACTGGGCGTCGCCTTCCCTGCTGCCAAGTAAAGACTGGACTTTCACCCAGGCTTTTTCGCCTACCACATCATCAAACATTTCAGAATGAACCATGTTGGGTTTTTCGATGCATGCAATTACTTTCAGCCTGTCGGAAAAATCATCAGCAAACATTTTTCCCGGCTGGGTGAAGTGCGACAATATTCCCTGGAACTGCGGCAGATTTACGAGGTAGACCTTGAGGGTCGAACTCTTTGGCACACCGAGGTTTTCAAGTTTGAAATCCTTGGCCTTCACCTCCCTTGAAACTATTTTCCAGTTCGCCTGGTCCTTGATCGTTTTGTTCAGGATATCCCTGATTGCCAGCAAAGCCCATTGCCGGTAAGCCTCGTTGTGGGTCAGTTCGGGCATCCAGCCGTTATGGGCGACCCCCTTGATTTCGACCCGGGTTCCACCCTTGCAACTTACATTCACGTCGGCCCTGGTAGATCCGATACCACTGCGAACCTTGCCGGTGCTGCGATTCAAAAACCGGATATAATCGGCACCTTCCTTAACCTCGTCAGGGTTTTTAAATTCAGGATAGGTAACTGTTTCGATGAGGGGCATCCCGAGACGATCGGTGCGGTAGATCCGGGTGTGCCCGATATCGGACACCTCACGGCAGGAATCCTCCTCAAGGCTGAGCTGGATCAGCCGCACTTTCTTATGCTTCAGTTGAATCTCTCCTTCGATCCCGATGATGGCCGTTCTCTGAAACCCTGTTGGTATCGACCCGTCAAGATACTGCTTGCGCGTGATGTGCACCTCCCCCACCACCTTCAATTTCGAAAGCAGGGAGATATCGATGGCATGCGATAAAGCTTCCCTGTTCAGCGGGAATGGAGGCGTATCATCAACATCATAGGTACAGGCGGTTTCATTTTTTATACGGTAAATAATGTTTTTCCGTGTCCTGAATTCCATCAGCGCCGTGCCGTCATATTCCCCAAGTTCGCTCAGGGTGGGCCGCATGTGACGAATCAACTCGGCATCATAGTCATCCGCTTTCTGGAAAATTCCGGCAGGACAATGGCAGAAAAGTTTTTCTTTGGTTTTTAGTTGCTGATGAACTTCAAGTCCCGACATGAAACCAATACGGTCATAATCGGCCTGGGTGGCCTTGTTTCGCGGAACATATCCAATTTTTTGTTGTGTTTCGGCATGGTTGCGCCTGGGGTCGAAAATTTGTTTCATTGTATCAGAGAGCATATTATAAGAGTTCTCAAAGTTACCCAATTTGTGAATAACCTGATTGAATAGTTCATTAATTTTGTTAACATTGTCTTTAGTATCTTTGCGCCACGATTCTGAATCCATGCCCAAAATTTCCCCTTGTATCTTTCTCCTTGCCTGGCTCCTTGCCTTAAACGCATTTTCCCAGGAACAGGAAAAAACCAAAATTCAATATTCAGGCAGTGTCTGGGATTTCAACAAAGCAATTTACCCGGCGGGACCCAGGATCCTTGGAAATGTCGTGATGAATCACGACAGCGCATTCCTTTACTGCGACAGCGCCTATGTGAATGAAACGGAAAACAGGGTGATCGCCTATGGAAATGTGCGTATCAAACTGAGCGACACCCTCAACCTTTACAGCGATTCACTCAGGTATAACGGCAACACAAAAATAGCCAACGCTTACAGCAACGTAAAGCTGATAGACAATCAAACCACCCTTACCACCGACACACTGATATACAACCGCAACACCCGGATCGCCCAGTACGATTACTGGGGCAAGATTGTCAATGATAAAAACGTACTCGTGAGCCACCACGGTTATTATTATACCGATAAAAAAGAGTTTTTTTTCAAGGATAAGGTCATCATGATTAACCCCGATTACAACATGTATTCTGATACCCTGATGTACAATACGGTGACAGAAACATCCTATTTCTTTGGTCCGTCGCACATTATCAGCAAGGATAAAAAGGATTCGATTTATTGCGAAAACGGCTGGTACAATACACGCTTTGACTTTGCCCGTTTCCGCAAGCGGGCACGTATATACCATGAATCGACCTATCTTACCGGCGACAGCATGTATTATGAGCGCAGGAACGGTTTCGGCCAGGTATTCCTCAAAGCCCTGATGATCGATACGGTTCAGAACATCGTGTTGATGGGAAATTACGGGGAACTGCAGCGAAAGAGAGGTTTTGCCTTTATGACAGACAGCGCGGTGAGCGTATTGATCGACAAAAAAGATTCGTTGTTCATGCATGCAGATACGGTTCGGGCAACATTCGACGCGGCCCAGAACATTAAAAATGTTTTCTGTTTTTATAAAGTCAAGTTTTTCCGTCACGACCTGCAGGGAATGTGCGACTCCATGGTTTACTTCAGCAGGGATTCATCCATGACCATGTACCACGACCCGGTGGTGTGGTCGGAACTGAACCAGCTGTCGGCCGATTCCATCAAACTAACCATGCGCAACGGGATGGCGGATTCGCTGAAACTATATAGTTCAGCCTTCATCATTTCCAAGGATGATACCGGGAGTTTTAACCAGATCAAAGGAAGAAACGTGCTGGCCAAATTCCGCAACAATGAACTTTACAAGATCAATGTACTCGGAAATGCACAGACAATTTATTACGCCAGGGAGGAAGACAAGAGCCTCATCGGGATCGACATGGCTGTTTCAAGTGAGATGCTGGTCTTTCTTGACAAAAACCAGTTGAAATCAATCACTTACATCGATAACCCCGACGCACACCTCTACCCGGAAAAAACCGTCCCGCAAAACGAACGGAAACTCAAAAACTTTAAATGGGAGGAAAAGCGGCGGCCGCTGGAAAAAAAGGATATCTTCACCTGGTAGTTCATTGTTCACCAGGCCAAGTGTCTACCCTTTTACCAGCTTAGAAAACCGAAACCTTCACATATTTCGACGGATTCGCCTTGACGTCCTCCAGCAGAAGATTGAGGTCACGGGCTGCTTTTTCAACCTCCTTGTAAAGCTGTTCATTGTTGAGGAGCTGACCGACGGACCCTTCACCCTTGTTTATTTTCAGAAGTATCAGGTCAAGATCGCCAATTGCCTTGTTCACCTGGGAAATGGTATAGGGGATCCTTGCTTTTGCAAGAGAATCGCTGAGGTTTGAAAAATTGGAGAGAATATTGGTTATTTTTTCGTTATTCTGTTTCAGGTTACTGCTGATCGACTCAACATTGTTGATGATTTTCGAAAGGTTGTTGCGCTCAGCACCCATCAGTGTATCAAGGTTGTGAGTAGTATGCGCAATGTTTTCAAGCGATTGTTTAACATGTTCAATCGCCTCCACAAGATTGTCCCGGGTGTTTTTGTTGAGCACCTGCTGAACGATCACAGCAATGCTGTCGATGGATCCGATCAGGTTTTCAGCCTTGGTTTTCAAAGGTAGCAGTTGTTTGTTGACTTCCTGCCCAAGAGTGGCTTCAATAAGCGACTTCAATGTGTCGCCACTTTGTGCCATATCCTTTGAATCGCCGGGAATGATTTCGATTTCAGGGGACCCCAGCAAACTGGAACTGAAGATGCGGGCACTTGAATTTTTAGCAATGGGATAATCGCCCAGAACATAAAGTTCTACAATGATCTGGCTGGGGTTTTTAGGGTTGAAATAAAGTTTCTTTACCTGTCCGACCTTCAGCCCCTTGATGGAGATCGGGTTTGCTGCAACCAGGCCATTCACCTGGTCATAAGCTGCATAGAATGTCCGGCTTGGCTTAAGCAATTCCAGCCCCTTGAGGTACATCAGGCCCCAGATAAGTATTGCGGTAGCAATAACAAAGACAACACCAACCTTTATCTCTTTCCTGATTTTCACAGTTCCATTTTTATGCAAACTTACAAATAAAATTTTTACTTGTTCAGAAGCTTGTCGGCCTCAATCTGCGGAATGCGTTCGTCATTCCTGAAAATGACGATGAAAGCATCCTTTACACCCTTTTCCTTTACTTCATCGAGCAAACGCTGCGCTGCCGCCAGGTCCGTCTCATTTCCGACCGTGTATTTATACATTCCACCATGCATATACATTTTCACATCCTGAAACCGGGAAAACCTGCGGTCGCCCTTTGTGGTTTCACTTTTTTCCGCTGCGATTTGTACCCTGTAGATTAGTTGACCGGAAACTTCAACCTGTCTGGGTTTATGATCAGAAACCATCTCAGAATCTCCTTCCTTTACAGGGAGAATCTCTGCTCCTGAAATTTCCTTGAAGGCTTTGAAAATTGCCGAAGCAATATATTCCTGGCCCTTCTCCGATGTTAAAAAAAGTTCTTCGTCAGGATTGCTGATGTATCCTGTTTCAACGAGTACACTGGGCATAGTTGTTCTGTACAGGACGAGAAAACCGGCTTGCCTCACCCCACGGTTGTTCCGTCCGACGCGTTCCTCCATCTGTTTCTGGATGGCGGCCGCAAAATCGGTACTTTTATCAAGGTTTGAATTCTGGTTCAGCGAAAAAATAATGTAGGATTCGTCCGAGTTGGGATCAAAGCCGTTGTACGTTGACTTGTAGTCCGATTCAAGCAGGATGGAGGCATTTTCAAGCTTGGCGATGTTCAGGTTTGCCTGTGATTTATGCAACCCCATCACATAGGTTTCAGCCCCCTGGAGAGTATGGTTGTTGTTGGCATTGCAGTGAATTGAGATAAAAAGGTCGGCCTTCGATTCATTGGCGATGCCGGCACGCCGGTACAACTCAACGAAGTTATCCTTGTCGCGGGTATAGATGACCCTCACATCCTTCAGCGAAGCACGGATCAACTGTCCGAGCCTGAGTGCGATGGCAAGATTGATATTCTTCTCCCTCGATTTCTGCCCGAGCGCCCCGGGATCATGTCCGCCATGCCCTGCATCGATCACGACGGTATGCATGCGACCCGATCGCTGCGCCTGCAGGGACCCGGAAAAAAAAATAAGGAAAAGAACCGGTAAACACCAGATAAAACGCGGCATCCGTGATTTTAGATTGTTAAAGTATCTTAAAAAAGGCATGAGTTTCAATAATTTTGATTAGTTTTGAAACCCTAAGAATAACGGTCTTCAACGCCTTTTTATTCTGAATTTTTACAG
>CAIKNA010000272.1 GCA_903828645.1 uncultured Bacteroidales bacterium | reverse complement strand
GAAGTCCATGTTACATCGCCGGCAGCATTCACGTTGATGTCCACTTCAACCGAATAACGGATGGTGGAAATGGTGTCATAAACTGCCACAACCACATCAGCCGTGCATCCATGAGTAGCGGCTGCAATGGTCTGCGTGGCAACAGCAGTGATGGTTCCCACGTATTTCTTAGTGCGACCGGTCGTCTTACCATCAACATAAGTTTTTGTTGCTTTCTGGGTTGCCAACTTTAAATCACTGTTGGCAGTCAGCGCACCATCCGTATCAATGACGCCGGATTTGAAATCCATTGTCTCTATGTTGGTGATGGTATTGGCATCAGCATCAATGGATTTGTTGGTCAGGGTTTGAACTGCTGCCAGCTTTACAAGATCAGAAGACTCAGTGTTGTCAACCCCGTCAAAGTCGGCAGCAACAATGCCGGAGCCTTTGGTGACATTGGCAATTACCATGTCGCCAATATTTACACCTGTATTTGATGGGGTGCTTACTCCGGAAGTGGTTCCTGCAACAGTTACCTTCCAGAACCAGCCTTTCTGAATGGTAGTGATTCCTTGGGCGGCAATGGTCTGACTGCCGTCAAAGGTGCCTTTATAAACCATCCCGGCAGTGATCTGCCCCTGGATATTTCCGACCTGCACATCGACATAGGTTTTGGTTGCTTTCTGACTGGCTACCTTGACATCAGAATTCGCGGTCAACGTTCCATCGGTATCCAGGTACGACAACGGCATTTGCTGGATATTGTCAACATTGCCAAGACCGACCTGCGATTTAGTTGTCGAGTGCGGGTTTGAGGTTGATGCCAGGTGAGTATCAATAGCTGCATGGGTATTGGTACCCCTGTTCAGCAGCGAATTGTGGTCAATCGCTGTGGGATCAACTGATTTCACCCAGACCGTTCCATTCCAGTACTTCTCATAATTATCTGTAGTATCGAAATACTTCTGGCCTTTTATCGGGCTTGCCGGGGCCGATGCCAGGTTTTGAATTACAGCATTCTGCAATTCGTTTTTATTGAAGTCCAACGGGACCAATACTTTCTTTGCCATGTTTGTGATTTTAAGGTTTGTAAAAGGGTTAACTGTAAATTATCTTTCCGCTTGCAGCAGGATTGAGGCGGATCACCATCTCATCTGTCGATTCATGGGTTATTTCTGAGATCAATTCCCGACCGGTGGTGTCAACAACAACCACTGTCGGGTACTTTTGAAGATTGTGTTGAACTGTAATTTCGCTCTGGTTGACAAAAGACTGAACAACCTGAAGTGTCGAACCGCCGCCACCGGGTGTTCCAGAAGCTGCCGGGTCAATGATCCGGTACAGAAAGAAAAGCTCTATTTGTGCGCATCCGGATTTGGGGTTCTCCCCACCGGACAGACAAACATAAACCGGGGTATTGGTGAACAATTGTGTCGAAAACACAGGCGTCATTCGTTTTATCTCGGTATTTTGAGACATCAGGAACAGTGACGGAAAATATCCCCAGTCCTGAGTTTCGGTATCGCCATCCGTGGTTACATTCAGCGTCTGGTTAGGATAAATATTCAATCCTCCAAT
>CAIKNA010000271.1 GCA_903828645.1 uncultured Bacteroidales bacterium | reverse complement strand
CCTATTATCTATTTTTTTCCACCCATCTATTATGGTTTTCAACTTGGTTTCACAATTTTCCAGTTTCTGTGTCAAATCTTTGAAGTCAAACACCCTCCCATTTATAGTTTTCCCATTTATAGTGGGGTCAATGACTTTTTGGGGGACACATTTAAAGACTATCCTATAATAATTTTCAGGTATTGACACCTCTGTATCTAATCTCAACCTTATCCCCTTATGGGTATAGTTTAAAGTTAAGGGACAATTTTCATTTTTATCCTTATGGTCTTTCCTCAATTCAAAATATATTTTCATATCTGTATGATTTACAACTATATAACCATTATTTGTATGGTTTTCAGTGTTTTGTTTCATCAAATATACAACATATTTTCATACTTGGGACAGAAATGGGACAAAAATGTCAAAAATAATGAGGTATAACAATTAAACACCTTTTAATATATATGTTTGTATGTATTGATATACAATTGTTTACGAAATCAATAATTTCAAGTGAGATATGATGAGATATGATATATGTAGACCTGGTGGGTCAACTTGGTAACATTGATCAAACCCTGAATATTAATTTATTCGGGGTTTTGTTTTTAGATAAAAACTGAATTTGTTACAGATTTGTTACAATCAAGGTTTTTTTTTCTTTCAAAGAAGTTCATTATCTTTGAATAGTGGGTGGTAAAATTGAAAGTAAGAAATGGAAAAAAAGTATAAAATCCTTAATGGTATGGAATTGTTCATCAGGCAGTTTGTCGTTGCTTATATTGTCAGGAAAAGGCCTTCAGACATGCTACCCTGGCTGTCATTTGCCTCGGTTCAGTTTCTTGATCTCATTGCATTTACCCTCGAATTACCGGAAATAGAAAAGGCTTCATACGCTCCTGATGATAATCCATTCTCACGGACCTACCTGGATTTGCCCTATTTCCATTCACTGAGCGGGGCAATTCCGTTTACCTATTAAAATAAAATATTGAAATACCGACCTGACAACTCCAAAATGAAGACACGCAAAGAATTGAAAGAGGAATATAAGCAGATGAAGTTCAAAATGGGTGTATTCCAAATCAAAAACAATATTAACGGTAAACTATTTATCGGAAGCAGTATGGATTTAAAAGCCATATGGCATGCCCAAAAACTACAATTAGATTTTGGAATTCATCCGAACAGTGATTTGCAAAAAGATTGGAAAGAGCACGGTGCTGAAAATTTCAGTTATGAAATAATTGAAGAAATTAAGCAGGTAGAAGACAAGCCTATTGACTTTGCAAAAGAAATCAAAGTCCTTGAGGGCATGATAATAGATGAATTACAACCTTTTGAAAATAAGGGATACAATAAAGGGACTTTTCAAAAATAAATGACCTGACCTACTAAGCTATCCTTGCTGTTGTTTATAGTGGCTATTAATTGGAAATGCATTCAAAAAAATGAAAAACAGATGTTTAGCTATATTATTGTTGCTTTTCGTTTTTTCGGCTTCTATTGTGGGTCAGCCTTCCAGGATGACCAATATCAGAACGTACAAAATTACAATGAAACTGGATACAATTTCGAGGAGAATTGCAATAAGGAATGAAATTGATGTTGAAAAAGTTGATACGAATCGCAACCCAAGATTATTCCTGTCCTCATTTATACAAATCGATTCAGCCATAGTGAATGGCAGAAAACTTTACTTATCTCGTGTTGGTGACACTTTGTGCTTGCATATTGGCATTCTAAAAAAAAGCAAGTTGACATTCTGGTATTCCATTCCAATAGATTCATTCATATATGATAAAGCCATCGTGTTAACAAGAGGAATGAAATGGTGCCCCTATTTACATGATAACATTTCGGTATTAAATTCAGAGGTTACCGTCCCTGCCGGATACAAAGTCTATTCTTCTGGCACATTAGCCAGTAAAAGCGCTGACAGTGATAATATTACCTATAAATACTCCAACAGGATCAATTCTGGTCTGCCATTTATCATCGCTCCGATAGATTATTATTCCGAAACAACAAAGTACCAGAATGGTTTTTCAATCGACTATTGTTTTTTAAACAAAGACACATCTCTCCAAAACTCTATTATAAAGGAAAGTCTCTCTGCTTTAAATTTTTGTTCAAGCTACATTGGTAATTACAAACAGAAACAGTTGACTTATATTGAGGTTCCAAATTTTGGTTCTGCCCAAAGCCTTGAGACATTTATAATGATGAGCAGCGACTTTATAAAGTATTTTGGTCTTTCTCAAAGCATGCGGTTTTGGGTAGCGCATGAAACAATTCACCAATGGATTGGGGTTGGGTATTTCAATTCCATATACACAACTCCGAGGTACGGAACTTTTATTGAAGAATCCCTCACTGAATACATGCGGTATGTCTATATTGAAAAAACCTTTGGTCAGGATAGCATCGCAAGTCAGATCAAATACGTTGTAAATATTTATAATACAGAGATAAAGGGGACAGATCAAGATGTGTTGTGTTCAGACAATTCGCCCGGCCGGGTGATTTACTGTAATGCTCCATTAATTTTTCATGTGCTTAGAATCAATATTGGGGATGTAAAATGGCAGTCGTTCATAAGAAAACTCTATTCCGACAACTATGGCCGAGGCATAGGGTATGATGATTTTAAACATACCCTGGAACACTATGCCAATTATACCGTTATTGAACAGATGGAAAAGTATATCAACTCGAAAGGCATTCCTGATAAAATTGTAAACAAATAACTGAAATATGGCATCTGATAAAAGTTTTGTAGAATTCATTGTTGACCAAATTGAAAATGCCGGTCAGATCACTTATAAGAAAATGTTTGGCGAGTATGCTGTCTACTGTGAGGGGAAGGTCGTTGCACTTGTTTGCGATAACAGGCTGTTTATAAAGCCCACTGAAGGCGGAAAACGTTTTATCGGAGATGTAGTAGAAGCTCCCGCATACCCAGGAGCAAAGCTAAGTTTCCTGATCGATGCAAGAGTCGAAGATCGTCAATGGATCAGTAATTTGATCAGGATCACCTGTGAAGAACTGCCTGAACAGAAAATAAGGAAGAAGAAAATGTGAGCACTATTTTTACCACTGGCTGCTGTTAACCAAAACTGTTACCTGATATGAAGCAAATG
The DNA here is from genome assembly GCA_903828645.1 of uncultured Bacteroidales bacterium. GTDB lineage: Bacteria > Bacteroidota > Bacteroidia > Bacteroidales > FEN-979 > CAIVAT01. Next base: position 27,823 of record CAIKNA010000271.1, on the reverse strand, counting down.
ATTTTTAAAAAAGAAAATGCACCAGAATTTGAAAAACAAGGTTCTATTATAAAGGATGCCTTAAACAGGTCTGCATTACATCACCAGCATGGGAGCCTGAATTTGAACATCATGTCAGTGATATTGAATAATAGCACTATCTGATTTTATGGAATAATCCAGGAACAAAATAATCTGAACTTGAAACGACTCAACTGTATTCATCACTTGCAAATATTTATCATGAGATGTACCAGCACATCTTCGATTACGATAAAGAATTTGGTTTTTATGATGCGTTTTTAAAACGAAACAATTGAAGAACCGAAGACATTCATAATTATTGCAGAAAAAGCCTGATAGTTACTGCCTGAAGGCAGAACTTGCAATGATTTACCAGCATCAACCAATAGCGTATCATCGGATTACCACCTCAGGGTGTTTTTTTTGCTCCATAACATTTATTTTGTGTTATTTTGAAAATCAATATCTTTGCAATCTAAAACCAATTTAAATAAAGATGAAATCAATAAAATTTACCGATCAGGAATTAGATTCCATGATCGAGATGTATACGGCTGAGATGGAAAAAGCCAAATTAAACATCACTCAAATTCAAGAACTGCTTAAGAAACTTGGTGCTAAACCAGAAAAAGCTGAGGTAATTGAAAAAGAACCAAAGAAACGAGGTCCAAAGCCATCTGTAAAAGCTGCTGAAAAAACTGAACCGAAAAAACGTGGTAGAAAAGCAAAGGTTGTTGTACCTGCTTCCGAAGTAACTCTTCCCGTAAAGCCAGCGAAAGAAGCGAAAAAGGTTGCCAGGGTTAAAGCAGAAAAGAAGTCGGCCATCAAACCAGCCCCTGTGAAGGAAGCTGCGGACAAGGTGGAGCCAGTTGAACCCATAGTGAAACCTGCTCCTGTTGCAACAAAAAAGGCAAATAAAAAGAAAAAAGTTGAGCCAAAACAAACTGTTGTACCAGTAAAAGCAACTCCAGCAAAGGTTGTCGCAGCTAAGGCAGAAGGGAAGAAGGTTGAGCCTGTGAAGAAGATCGCAACCAAATTAAAGGCGGTAGTTGAAAAGAAACCTGTGGTTAAGCCTGAACCAATAAAGAAGCCAGAGCCAAAAGTAGCCGCAAAAGTTAAATCTGTTGTGACATCTTTACTCACCAAGGAACCGAAAAAGGAAGTGAAGAAGGTAACCAGGAAAAAATCACCGGAAAAGCAGAGAATGGATGAGATGGTTGCTTCAGCAAAGTTAAGTAGGTCACCGAAGAAGAAAGAAGGAATAGTGAAGCCTATGGTTGAAAGTATTCCTGTTGCGCCTATTGAGCCAATTGAACAGTCGTAACCATTGCTTTCAGATAAAATCGGATAGGAGAAACGGGATTAATTCCCGTTTCGCCCTTCCTCACTACCTTGCGTGCCATTCGGTAACAGCGGTTCCTTCATCTACACGATAAGCCTTCCGATAATAATTTGGGAAGAAAATGCAACCTGCGTTCTGAAGATGGTCGTTGGTGATGGTCCTTGTTAGAATTGGACCATTGGCGTTGCGCCAATAGCTTTTCTGGCAGAAGCAATTTGTAAAATGTTCAATATGAATATAAAAATGAGACAACTTCTATTCACCTTTGTTTAATGATCAATGTGAATAGAACCAGATTACAAACATTATGATAATCAATCCCATCATGGTCATATATGAGTATGGGTGTGCAAAATTTACTGTCCATCCCAAACCTTGAATTCTTTTGGGAATGAATATTCGTTTATCCATTTTATTGTAGTAGAATATTCCCAGCTTCCAATTTGAAGGGTCACCATGCCATGCATCGTACATTCCCTGATCAGGTTTATCATTTGGTTTCATGATTCTTCTATTCAGTATTGGAATTAATGATGTTGCTTAAATTTCTTCTTAAATGGTTATTTTGGTCGCCAATATGGATCAAACTCCTTTACCTGACCGCCAATGTTTCCGATATCATAGGAAACCGCATTATCGCCATGCCTTTTACTCTTATGATTATCAATGATTAAGCAAAAAGCAATGATCAAATCAAGATTACAATTTGGCCCACTGACATTCACATTTACCCTCAGCATCAAACATTGCTGGTTGAAAAACAAGTCAAAAAGGTGGCTGTTATTCCTTCCTGAATTCTTCCTCTGAAATAAGTGCAACCTCCTTCTTTCCTGCTTTTACAAGATCCTTGTTGAGTTGAGGCAGGTCCTTGTCCTTAAAAGCAGCAAGATCTGAAGATATCTTATCCACTTCCTTTGCAAGGGAGGCAAGGCCACTGCTTTGTGAATCTGTAGGTCTTCCCTTGTAACTCATAATTGAACCGTAAAGGAACCCGATTTTTTCTCTTAACCGTTCTTCCCCCACCACTTTCCCCTCTTTGACGACAACCATTTTCAAATGAAGGCTATCCATTTGCACCTCAATCTCATTAAGTTTCCGTGCAAGTGACTTTGGGATATCTTTTGAACGTTCCCTGGCTGCATCCCTGAAGGAAATTGCCTGGTGGTCAAGCCAGGCCAATGTTTCCAACATGTGATATGCCTGCATGAGATCATCCTGCCTGATTTCCTGGTCTGCCACCGAATGACGGGATGCGGGATCAAACAGTATCCTTACTTTCGATTCAAAGACCTCGTTCCCTTTATAAAGTTTGATGGCATATTCTCCGGCAGGATAATTGGGCCCGATCATGGATGATCCTTCGAGTTGGGGAGATACGGGAACTTTGGGAGGCTTCATCCGGATAGTCCAGTAAACGACATTGATTCCTTTCCGGGTTCCTGCAGGAAGTTTTTGGATCATTTTATGATCCTTATCAAAAACCTCCAGGTACATTTCTCCGAAAACATGTCTTTTTTTCTGATAATAAACGATCTGTACCGCTTCCCTGGGTACCTGTCCCGAGTATTCGTCATCTCCGTTAAAACCCTGACCAGCTATAACTTCCCTGGAAATATAATCTTTGGTTTCCAGGAATTTCAAGTCCGAATTCAGTACTTCCTCCGATATCTTCCGCAATGGAGTAAGGTCATCAATGATCATGACACCCCTCCCGTGAGTGGCAATGACCAGTGACCGGTCACGGGGATGGACCAGCATATCCATAACGGGTACATTCGGGATATTGCCGCTAAAATGCGCCCAGCCGGCCCCGCCATTGATGGAAATATACAATCCACTCTCTGTCCCGAGAAAAAGCAGATCGGGGTTTACAATATCTTGCTTAATGACATGACAATACGCTTTGATCGAAGTATCTGCCAGCAATTTCCAGGTTTTTCCAAGGTCCCCGCTGGTATATGCATAAGGTGTTTTATCACCTGTCCGGTGCCCGTCAAAAGTGACATAGACCCTGTTCTTATCATGTCTTCCAGGTTCAACGTAGGAACACCAGGTTGCCTGGGGAAGTCCTTGAATATTCTTTGTCACGTTGGTCCATGATTTCCCTCCATCGGTTGTCACCTGCAGGTTTCCGTCATCTGTTCCCACCCAGAGGATAAGGCTGTCCAGGGGTGATTCATTCATGGTATAAATGGTACAATGGTTTTCTGCAGATGAATTATCTGATGTCAATCCGCCTGAAACTTCCTGTTTCTGCTTTTTCTGGTCATCTGTGGTCAGGTCGGGAGATATCCTGGTCCAGGTATCGCCGCGGTTATTTGATTTATACAGGTATTGTGCACCGGTATAAAATGTATTGCCTGTCTGACTGAAAATCAATGGTGCATTCCAGTTGAAGCGAAGATCCTTCGTTTTGTCGTCCTTAAACGGTATCAATGATTTATATTCCCCGGTTTTCTTGTAATAACGGGCAATTTTGCCTCCCTGGAACTGCCAGTAAAGAATGTTTGAATCAAGTTTATCGCAATACACGTAAAATCCATCCCCGAAACCGACACTTTTCCAATCGGCGTTTGAAATCCCGCCGGCTGCGTATGACGGGGCATACCATGAACCATTGTCCTGCAAACCTCCGTACACATTGAATGGATCAGCCATATCTGCACTCACATGATAGAACTGTGAAACCGGCAGGTTGCGCAGAAATCTCCAGGTATTTCCTTTATCCATTGAACAATAAACCCCGCCATCGGTTCCCATGTAGATGAAGTTATTGTCCTTCCTGCAGATATAGAGCACATGGCAGTCACTGTGAAAATTTCCTCCTTCTACTGCTGCACTGCTGAATGTTTTTCCCCCGTCCGTGCTTTTATTCAGGGAGAAGCCGGGTTTATAAAGGATGTTGGTATCAACAGGATCGGTGACCAGGTTTGAAAAATAGAACGGACGATCGTTGACAGCCTGGGATTCGGTTACCCTGTTCCAGGTCAGACCCTTATCTCCCGAACGGAACAAGGTAGTCGGTTTTGCCTCGATCAGGGCGTAAACAATTTCTGATTTCACCGGGGAAACGGAGATCGCAACCCTGCCCAGGATACCCTCCGGAAGTTCCTTTGTAACCTTTGACCAAGTTTTTCCTCCATCGGCCGAACGAAACAGCCCGCTGCCCTTGCCGCCGGAACTGAAGGACCATGGAGTGCGTCTGAATTCCCACATCCCTGCGTAGAGAATGTCAGGATTTTGCCGGTCGATGGCCACATCTGAACATCCCGTATTTTCATCAACATAGAGTACCTTTTCCCAGGTTTTGCCTCCGTCGGAAGTTTTATATAAACCCCTGTCCGGACTTGAGTTCCACAGATTACCCAAAACAGCAACGTATAGAATATCAGGATTTTTCGGATGGATGACTATCTTTGCAATGCGCTCGGACTTTTCCAGGCCCATTTTTTTCCAGGTCTCTCCGCCATTGGTGGTTTTATAAATTCCGTCTCCGACGGATGTGGAATTCCTTACCCATACTTCACCAGTTCCAACCCACACGGTATCCGGTCGATCCTGATCGATGGCAATGCAGCCGATCGCCTGGTTATACTTGTCAAATACTGGTTTGAACGTTGTTCCCCAGTTTTTCGATTTCCACAAACCGCCACTCGCAGCACCCACATAAACCAATGCAGGGTTTTTGTCTACTGCATCTATGGCTGATATACGACCGCTCATGGTGGCCGGTCCAATCTGGCGGACTGTGATATCTCCGAAAGTGTTCTCGTTGAACTTAATATCTCCCTGGGAATAAACTATAAAGGGATAAAGGAAGAACAGAAAGAAAGGAAAGAACATCATTTTTTTGTCCATGATCTGAAGAAGTTGGTTGTCAGTTTATTGCTTTTTTGCAGGTTTTATGAAGAGGTTGTCGTCAACCTCCTTATTGATCTCATATTTGTCGATCACAATGTGTGATACACTTTGTGCCTTGACCTTGTTCTCGATGGCAAATGGCATCATCGCACCGTTTACCTCTTTATAATTGCTAGGGAAAGTCTCGCCTTCCGATTCATTTCCCTGTATCTTTGAAACAGAATTAATTTTGAGGGTAACAAAATTCTCCGCATCGATGAAATAGGTTTCAATATTTCCATCTGCCAGCGCAACTTTGATCTTATAAACAGGAGATCCTTCCATATCCTCCTTGCCAATTAATTCCGCTTTGTGACCTTTTTCCTTCCAGTTGAAAAGGGTTCCTTCAAAATCGGACTGTTCCTTCATTCCTTTCAATTCATCCTCTGTCATATCCTGGGGATCGGTCGAACCGGACCATGGCACAACCGACCATCCTTTCTGGCCATCAAAAACCTGTACCATTTTATTTCCCTGGATTTCCATTTCAAACCTTATTTTTCCAGGTCTTTTCATGATGATGGTCATGGGAAACTCCATTCCCTGGGCTTTTGATTTCCCGGTCGTGGTGATTGTGTTCCACTCTTTGATATGATCTGTTCCAGTAGCTTGATAATATTTGGCAAGCACTTGTTCCAGGTTCATTTCCTGCGTCATCCCGGAAAGGGAACCGAAAATGATCAGAAAAACAGTAATCGGGATTATTTTTTTCATGGTCTTGGAATTATGGGTTTTTGAAAAATTGAGTGGATAAAATTAAACAATTCAATTGTAAATCCCTTCTATCATCAATGGAAAGAGTAATCGAGAGGGAGATTTTTTTATCAAAGATAGAATAAATTCTTTACTGCTTTTTTAAATGAAAAATAATGCTATCCGGAATCTTTGGCTGGCAGGCTGGCTCCTTCACCCACTCCAGGGGCCGCTTTTGATTGCCGTGTTGCTAATCCATGTAAATATTAAACAACTCTCTCCTATCGCCCAGGAGGAAACGGAATTCTAAAACATTTTAACAGCCGAAGAGGCGGCAACAGACATCCTGGCGCACATCACGCTGCCTGAAGCTGATTTCACACATTAAGAAGTCAGTATCAGTAAAAAGATTTGGTTATTATTAATAATTGCGTATCTTTGCACACGATTTAATTAAGGATGATGCGGGGGGACAGAACGTCCCCTCTTTTATTGATAATCCATGATCACAGAAGCGAAAGTAATAAAATTGATTGAAGCAAACCTTGCAGGGGGGGATATCTTTCTCGTAGATGTGATCGTAAAACCTGGAAACCAGATTCTGGTATTCCTGGACGGGGATCACGGAGTGAATATTGACGACTGCCGTATGGTGAACCATTTTCTGAATGAAAGCCTTGACCGTGATGCGGAAGATTTTGACCTGACAGTTTCCTCAGCCGGAGCCGACCGTCCTTTAAAGTTATCCCGGCAATATCAAAAAAATATCGGCAATGCCCTGGATGTGGTGACAAAAACCGGTGAAAAAATATCAGGAGTGGTTTTAAAAGCGGATGAAACCGGCATTGAACTGGAAGTACCACCTCTGAAGAAAACGAAAAAAGATACGGAGACGAAAGTTGTGTTGCTGAACTTCAGCGACATTAAATCAGCAAAAGAAATAATCACTTTTAAACAGTAGAATTATCAAACAATGGAACATCTGAATTTAGTCGAAACCTTTTCAGAATTCAAGGAATTCAAGAACATCGACAGGGAAACCATGATGCGCATCCTGGAAGATGTATTCAAACATATGCTGACGAAAAGGTTTGGGTCGGCCGACAATTTTGACATCATTGTTAACATCGACAAAGGAGACCTCGAAATCTTCCGTTCACGCATGATTGTGGAAGATGGCACCGTTGAAGATGAAAACACCCAGGTTCCCCTTTCTGAAGCCATCAAAATTGAACCCGATTTTGAAGTTGGAGAAGAGTTGTCGGAAGAGGTAAAACTTGGCAGTTTCGGACGTCGTGAAATCCTTGCCATTCGCCAGAACCTGATCTCCAAAATCCAGGAGTACGAGAAAAATAATGTTTATGCCAAATACCGTGAAAAAATAGGTGAAATTATTTCCGGTGAAGTTTACCAGGTATGGAAAAAGGAAATTCTCGTGCTCGATGATGAAAGCATTGAACTGATTTTGCCAAAATCCGAGCAAATTCCCTCCGATTTTTATCGTAAGGGCGATACCATCAGGGCGGTTGTATCCAAAGTGGAGATGAAAAACAACAATCCGATCATCATCCTCTCACGTACCTCCGAATCATTTCTTGAACGATTATTTGAATCGGAAGTTCCTGAAGTTTATGACGGCCTGATCAATATTAAAAAAATTGTCAGGGTTCCCGGTGAGCGTGCAAAGATTGCTGTCGAATCCTATGACGACCGCATCGATCCTGTTGGTGCATGTGTGGGAATGAAAGGAAGCCGCATTCATGGTATTGTACGGGAACTAAAAAATGAGAATATCGACGTAATCAACTATACAACAAACCCCTCCCTGTTCATCCAGCGGGCATTAAGCCCTGCAAAAGTATCTTCGATCGTAATTATTGAAGAGGAGAAGAGAGCCGACGTATATATGAAACCAGACCAGGTTTCACTGGCAATCGGCAAAGGAGGTTTCAACATCAAACTGGCCGGGAAATTGACCGGTTATGAAATAGATGTGTACAGGGATACCGATGTTGACAACGAAGATGTTGACATACAGGAGTTTTCGGATGAAATCGATCAATGGATCATTGATGAACTGAAATCGATTGGCTGCGATACGGCCAAGAGTGTGTTGGACATGGATGTTGAGGAACTTGTGAAGCGTACCGACCTTGAAGAAGAGACCATCAATGAAGTAGTCCGTATTTTAAGATCGGAATTTGAATAAAAAACCATAATTTTGCTGAATGAGTGAAGGTATAACAACTACCAGGTTAAGCAAAGCTGCACGGGAATTTAACATTGGGATAAAAACTGTCGTGGATTTCCTGGTAAAAAAGGGATTTCCGGTGGAGATGGATCCCAACGCGAAATTATCACAGGAGATGTGTACCCTCCTGATGAAAGAATTCGCATCGGAAAAACATGTTAAGGAGGAAGCAAAGAAGATCGGGCTTCAGTTTACCGCGCATGAAACAATCACCATCGAAGATAAAAAGACAGCGTTCAAGGATCGTGAGAAAGAACTTGACGACCTGTTTATCAAAAATGTTTCGATGGATTTCGAAAAGAAACAGCATGATATTTCAAGAAAACCAAAGGAAGTTGTAGTTAAGGAAGTTGCAAGAGAAGAGAAAAAACCCGAAGTCACAATTGTCCCTGAAACACCAAAACCAGCGGCAATCGTTCCCGAGGAGAAAAAAGCAGAACCTGTTGTCATCGTTGAAGTACCGGTTGTACATGTGCCTGAACCAATAGTACCTGAAACAACCCCAATACCAGAACTTCCTGCAACAGCCGAACTCCCTGTAAAAGTTGCCCCGGCCAGTGAAGTTGCCGCTGAACCAGTATCACTGGAAACTCAATCGGAACCAATACCTGAACCAACAACCCCAACCGATCAGAAGCCAACAAACGATTTAAGGATCGTTGGCAAAATGGATCTGGGTGTTTTTGAAAAAAAATTATCCAAAAAAGTCAAGGTCAAACAACAACCGCCAGCAGAAGAGGCTGTCGATGTTCCCGTTGCAGAACCCCGGCACGTCGTCGAAGAGAAACTTCCCGAGGTCATCGAAACGGTAGTGCCCATTGCAGAAATTCTGCCCGAAGAACCTGTTATCCCGAAGGTGGTTGAACCTGTACAGGAATCCAATTTTCTGCCAACAGAACGTATTAAGCTCGAAGGCCCCACCATCCTGGGATCCATTGTGCTGCCCGAACCGAAAAAGTTCGAAAAAAGAAAACCTCAGCCGGTTGCCTCCTCTTCTGATGAAACACTGAAATCAAAAAAGAAAAAGCGCAAGCGTATCAAACGGCAGGGAGAAGCAGGTACGGTATCAACGACAGCCAGCACAGATGCACCCCGCCCGGCATTGCACAAACCCACCCTTGCAAAGGATAAGAAATATCATAAGGACGCCCAGAAACCTGAGGTTACCTCTGAAGATATCGAAAAGCAGATCAAGGAAACTCTGGCACGTTTGAGTCCTTCCGGCAAATCAAAAGCCTCCAAATACCGGAAGGCAAAGCGTGACGCCGTCAGCAACCAGATGCACCGTGAACAGGAGCGGATGGAAGAAGGCAAACAGGTGATCCAGGTCACTGAATTTGTTACTGCCAACGAACTTGCATCTATGTTAAATGTCCAGGTTACTGAAGTTATTTCAACCTGCATGGCACTTGGCATGTTCGTATCAATCAACCAGCGCCTTGATGCTGAAACTCTTACCCTTGTCGCTGAAGAATTTGGCCACAAGGTTGAATTTGTCAGTGTTGAGGTTCAGGAGGCAATCAAGCAGAACGAGCCCGACAAACCTGAAGATATGACCGACAGGCCCCCGATCGTTACTGTGATGGGGCATGTTGACCACGGGAAGACAAAACTCCTCGACTTTATCCGCAGCACCAATGTGGTGGCTGGTGAAGCAGGAGGTATCACCCAGCATATCGGCGCCTATGAAGTTGTGCGGCCGGACGGAAAAAAGATTACTTTTCTCGATACTCCCGGTCACGAAGCATTTACAGCGATGCGTGCCAGGGGTGCGAGCATAACCGACGTGGCCATCATTGTTATTGCCGCCGATGAAACGGTCATGCCGCAGACCAAGGAAGCGATCAATCATGCGCTTGCAGCCGGAGTTCCCATTGTTTTCGCCTTCAACAAGATGGATAAACCCAATGCCAACCCGGAAAAAATTCGTGAAGAATTATCCAAGATGAACATCCTGGTTGAAGAATGGGGAGGCAAGTACCAGACACAGGAAATTTCTGCAAAGGTCGGTACCAACGTGGAATTGCTGCTGGAGAAAGTTTTACTGGAAGCAGAGATGCTTAGCCTGAGAGCCAATCCTTCGAGGCTGGCAACAGGAACAGTCATTGAATCATCCCTGGATAAAGGGCGTGGTTATGTTGCAAAATTACTGGTGCAAAACGGCACTTTGCGGGTTGGAGATATGGTACTGGCAGGAGCAACCTACGGTAAAGTGAAAGCCATGTATAATGAGCGCAACCTGCCCATCAAGGAAGCAGGGCCATCACAGCCGATGCTTATGCTTGGGTTAAACGGGGCTCCTCAGGCCGGCGACGGTTTCAACGTTATGGCCGATGAAAAGGAATCCAAAATGATCGCGACCAAACGTTTGCAATTGCAGCGTGAGCAGGGATTGCGGACCCAGAAACACATCACCCTGGATGAAATCGGACGGCGCATTGCGATCGGGGACTTTAAGGAACTCAATATTATTGTAAAATGCGATGTTGACGGTTCGGTTGAAGCATTGTCTGATTCATTGTTGAAATTGTCCAATGAGGAGGTCATGGTAAATGTGATCCATAAATCGGTCGGAGCCATTACCGAATCGGATGTACTGCTTGCCTCTGCTTCCAATGCAGTGATCGTGGGATTCCAGGTTCGTCCGTCGGTCAATGCACGCAAACTGGCAGAAGCCGAACAGATAGACATCCGCTTATATTCAATCATCTACCAGGCGATCGAAGAGATCAAGGCTGCCATTGAAGGCATGCTCTCTCCCGAAATTGAAGAGAAGATCCTCTGCAACATCGAAGTTCGCGACGTATTCAGGATTACCAAGGTGGGGACGGTGGCAGGCTGTATGGTTCTTGACGGCAAGGTGACACGAAATACCAAAATAAGGGTTATCCGCGACGGAATTGTGGTATTTACCGGCAATCTCGGTTCATTGAAACGATTCAAGGATGATGTCAAGGAGGTACAAACCGGCTACGAATGCGGGTTGAATATCGATGGCTTCAACGACATAAACGTGGGTGATATTGTTGAAGGATATGAACTGACCGAAGTCAAACGGAAACTTTAACCGGGAATTAGCGAAGGAGAGTTTGAAGCCTGTCAGGGCCAACAGACACGATATCCACCGGCAATCCCGCTTCATTTTCGATAAATTTTATGTAAGCAGCCAATGCACCGGGAATGTCCTTAACGCTGGTGCAGCCATCGAGTGTTGAATTCCAGCCATTCATCTCCGTGTAAACCGGGCGAATCTGCTCATCACACAGGTCGAAAGGAAATCCCTGTATGATTTCATTGTCTTTTGTATATCCCGTGCAGACATTTATTGAAGGGAATGGATCAAGCACATCGGCCTTCATCATGATCAGGCTATCCACGCCATTCAGCATGATGGAATATTTCAATGCAGGAAGGTCAAGCCATCCGCAACGGCGAGGACGGCCGGTCGTTGATCCGAATTCATTTCCCCCAACCCGCAATTTCTCCCCGTCCGAATCATGCAATTCCGTCGGGAACGGTCCGCTGCCAACCCGCGTGCAATAGGCTTTAAAAATGCCATAAATTTTGCCGATCCTGTGCGGCGACAGGCCAAGGCCTGAGCAGACCCCGGCAGTAATTGTATTTGAAGAAGTTACAAACGGATAAGACCCAAAATCAACATCCAGCATCGTTCCCTGGGCACCTTCAGCGAGTATCTTTTTACCCAGGTCAAGGCTCTCGTTCAGAAACACTTCACTGTCAATGATTTTCAATCCTTTCATCCGTTCAACTGATGCGAACCATTGCAATTCATAGTTTTCAAAATTCAATCCGTCAAGCAGATGCGTTGAAAAGTCAAATCCCAGGTGACGAATGGTGTCAAGATGTTCAGATTTAAGCTGCTCATAACGACTGTTAAACGACTGGTCGGTGATATTTCCGGCCCTCAATCCGTTTCTTCCGTATTTATCGGTATAGGCGGGGCCTATCCCCTTGAGTGTCGACCCGATTTTCGAAGAACCCTTATCCGATTCCAATGCTGCATCCAGCAGCCGGTGGGTAGGCATGATCAGGTGGGCGCGCCTCGAGACCAGCAGGTTTTGTTCCGGTTCCATCCCGGCATCCCGAAGTTTATCCAGCTCTTTGAATAGGATGAACGGATCGATGATCACTCCGTTGCCAATCACATTTAACGTTTGAGGATGAAAAATCCCGGAAGGGATTGTATGGAGAACAAATTTCCTGCCACCAAAAATGATGGTATGACCGGCATTTGGCCCACCTTGGAACCGTGCAATAATATCGTAACGCGGTGTGAAAACATCGACAATTTTTCCTTTGCCTTCATCCCCCCACTGTAATCCCAGGATAACATCAACCTTCCTCATCATTTACTTCTTGGATTTCGACTGACCGTAAAATGTAAGTGCGTAGTGCGAAATATTGACATTAAAAAGGGTTTCTATGTGGGTTTTCACCTCCTCAATGCGCGGGTCATAAAATTCAAGGACATCGCCGGAGTCTTCAAAAATAAAATGATCATGCTGCCTCAACAAGGTCGATTTTTCAAATTGTGCATAGTTGGTCCCAAACTGGTGTTTTGTTACCAATCCACAATCAAGCAGCAGTTCTATGGTATTGTACAGGGTTGCCCTGCTGACCCGGTACTTGTGATTTTTCATCCTGATGTACAGCGTCTCAATATCAAAATGCCCCTCAGTGGCAAAAATCTCCTTTAAAATCGTGTATCTTTCAGGTGTCTTCCTGTGTCCATGCTGCTCAAGATAGTCGGTGAACATGTTTCTCGCAGTTTCAAAAATATCTTCTATTATCGGTTTCTTAATCATATTGAGAAATTTGCCATAAAGATACGTATTTATCCGTATTTAGAACGAATAAAAATAGATTTTTTTAAATAATTAATTTATCCTTGTAACATGAGTAATTCCTTCAACCAGGTTCAGTTTATTCAATGCATCATTCAGGTCAGCTGTATTTTTAACGTACAATGCGATAGAGCCCACTGTAAGGCCGTTCAACGCATCGAGGTGAAAGGATTTGATGTTGAGGTTAAGATCGTTTGAAATTATCCGTGTGATTTCATTGGTCAATCCATGACGGTCGATCCCCGTTACCTTAATCTTTGCCAGGAAGGATATTGATTCATGATTTGCCCAATTCACCTGTACCATGATATTTCCATAGACTGTCATGAGCTCCTGTGCTTTGGAACATTTTGTCCGGTGAATTTGCATTGGCTGGCGATCAGCCCCAAGGAGTCCGATAACATCATCCCCCGGGATCGGATTGCAACATGTTGCAATCTTATAATCAGGAGTCAATGGACCAGGATTACTGTCTGTGGATGTATCATGCGGCGGGGTTTCAGACTCTTTCTGTCCGGAACGTTCTCCTTCGGATTCATCCTGTGTTTTGGCAGCACCCTTGGCGATATAATTCAGCCACCCATTCTTTACATTCGAGGCTGCGAAAAGCTTTACATCCTTTAACCCGACTGTACCCTGTGAAACAGAATAGTAGAGGTCTACAAAGCTGTTGAAATTATTTGATGCCAGGAATTTCTTGATGTTGCCGTTGGAAAAATCCAGTCCAATTTGAGTAAACCATTCTCCCAACATCTCTTTTCCAGTCTTGGCATATTTCTTTTTTTCTGCACGAACCGCCAACTTAATGCTTGCTTTTGCACGGGTGGTCATAACATAGGTGAGCCAATCCTCCTTTGGAGCCTGTTTCAACGAAGTGATAATTTCAACCTGCTGGCCATTTTTGAGAACATGCATGATAGGTACCAGTTTCTTATCCACTTTTGCGCCAATACAGGTATCGCCCAACTCACTGTGAATGGCATACGCAAAATCAAGGACTGTTGAACCGGCTGGAAGGGAACGTAGTTCACCCTGGGGGGTAAAAACGGATATTTCGTCAAGAAAGAAAAAACCTTTAACATCATCAATAAATGAGAGAGCATCGGCATCGGGGCTCTCGATCATCTCCTTGATGCGGTCGAGCCAGTTATCAAGCCGGCTGTTGATGTTCATGGCCTCTTTGTATTTCCAGTGTGCAGCATATCCTTTCTCGGCAATTTCATCCATGCGACGCGAACGGATCTGAATTTCAACCCATTGTCCGGTATGGCTCATCACCGTGGTGTGCAGCGCTTCGTATCCGTTGGCCTTCGGGATGGATATCCAATCGCGCAACCTGTCCATATTCGGGCGATAAAAATCGGTTATGGCTGAATAGACCTTCCAGCAATCGGATTTTTCAGTTTCCACCGGGGAATCGATGACAATCCTGATGGCAAAAATATCATAGATTTCCTCGAACGGGATCTCTTTTTTTTGCATCTTCAGCCAAATTGCCGCAATCGATTTTTCACGATCATGGATTTCAAAATTGAATCCTTTTTCAGAAAGGGCTTTCTTGATGGGATAGATAAATTTACTGACAAAGCGTGAACGGCTTTTTGCAGATTCCTTCAACTTCCTGGAGATGGTTTCATATACCGCAGGTTCGGTATATTTCAGAGCAAGATCCTCCAGTTCACTTTTGATTGCATGCAAACCAAGACGGTGTGCTAGAGGTGCATAGAGGTATATCGTTTCGGAAGATATCTTCAGCTGTTTTTCATGGGAAAGCGCATCAAGGGTGCGCATGTTGTGCAACCTGTCGGCCAGTTTGATCAGGATGACGCGAACATCATCCGAAAGGGTCAACAGGATTTTTTTAAAATTTTCAGCATGGATGGAGGTCGTCTGCTGCGTGAAGATCCCTTTGATCTTGGTAAGTCCGTCAATAATGGCAGCAACCTTGTCTCCAAAAAGCCCCCTGATATCCTCAATCGTATAATCTGTATCTTCGACAACGTCATGCAGCAGTGCACATATCACAGAGGTAGCGCCAAGGCCAATTTCACCGGCGGCTATCGTTGCAACGCTTAACGGGTGGTAGATATATGGCTCCCCGGTTTTCCTGCGCATGTCCTTGTGCGCTTCAAGTGCCATTTTAAAGGCCTTGCGGACAACTTTCCGGTCTTCAGGATTACGCGGTTTCCACAAACGAAGCAGATTCCGGTACCGTTTTAATATTTCCCGTTTTTCGACTTCTGCATCCTGTGGGGAGATCATTACTGGCTGTTTTCTTATAATAATGCAAAAATAATTAAAATTTAGAATGAATTGAAATAAAGTCTCAAAATCTCCTTCAGGGGGAGAAAATCATTACTTTTGGCGATGGATTCTCAAGCCAATTCACGATATGTCCAAACGACTGACATTCCTTTTTCTTTTGCTCATCCTGTTTTCATTCGTTTTTGCTCCGGTGTGTGTTTTTGCAACCCATCAGCGGGCTGCGGAGATTACCTTCAGGCATGTGAAAGATCTGACTTATGAGATCACCCTGGTCTCCTATACGTTTACCCCGAGCCCGGCAAACGCATACCGCGATTTCCTGACGATCAACTGGGGAGACGGCAGTTCCACGGATATCCCAAGAGTAACCATCACCAACCTTGCCAATGATATTACATATAACAAGTATCTCGGAGAACACATATTTCCCGGTGCTTCCACCTATACCATATCCTGTGAAGATCCTAACCGGAATGGCGGGATCATCAACATACCGAACTCCATCAACACCCCTTTGTACATTTATGCAGAGCTTACCATCAGTCCATTTCTCGGCGGGTATGACAACTCCCCGGTGCTTCTGATTCCCCCTGTCGACAATGGTTGCGTAAACCAGGTTTTTTATCATAACCCGGGCGCCTACGATGCAGACGGGGACAGTTTATCTTACAGGCTGGTTCCCTGCCGGGGAAGCCTTGGACAGGTTATCCCGGGCTACACTTACCCGAAAGCATCGAAAAGCCTGACACTTAATCCTATAACCGGCGATCTCATCTGGGATAGCCCCGAACAACAGGGCGAGTACAACATCGCCATTTTGATAGAAGAGTGGCGAAATGGTTTTAAAATTGGCAGTGTATTAAGGGACATGCAAATTATCGTCGTTGCATGCAACAATAAACCGCCGGTGATCGACTCTGTTTATGACACCTGTGTTGAAGCCGGAAAAAACCTGCGGTTCCCCGTCTACGCGCATGATACAATCACTGACAACATCACCCTGACCGGAACCGGCGGACCTTTCATCCTTACAGAAAATCCTGCAACCCTTGAACCAAATCCTGCCACAGGCTACGGGCACGTGCAGGCACTTTTCCGGTGGAACACGGTTTGCAACCATGTACGAAACCGCCCTTACCAGGTACTCTTCAAAGCCAAGGATGATGCTAAACCTGTAAGCCTTGTTGCCATCAAATCCATCAACATCCGTGTAATCGGGCCAGCGCCCAAAAATCTGACGACAACACCGGTGGGCAATACAATCACTCTTCACTGGGATAATTATAGTTGTTTAAATGCATCGGGTTATTATATCTATCGAAAGGCAGATTCAACAGGGTATATTCCAGGTTACTGTGAGACAGGGGTTCCTGCTTATCTTGGATACTCCAGAATTGCATCGTTCACCGATATTTCACGAATAACCTTCCTTGATGATAACAAAGGTGCGGGACTGATGCGTGGATTGAAATATTGCTACCTGGTTGTAGCCTGGTATCCCGACAAGGCAGAGAGCTATGCCTCCAACGAAGCTTGTGCCACATTGAAAAAAGACCTGGCCGTAATTACCAATGCCAGCATTGTTGCAACCAATGCGACAACTGGATCTGCCTACATTGCCTGGTCGAAACCAACTGAGCTGGATACCATTCAAATCCCCGGGCCTTATAAGTACCTCGTTTCCCGCTCCCGATCAGATGCACCCACACAGTTTGTACTGGTGGACTCGCTCAGCAACCTAAACGATACCACATTGACAAACAATCAATTAAACACAATGCAATATCGGTTTTTATATCGGATTGACCTTTACAATGTCACCCCCGGGAACCGGTTCCTCATAGGATCCTCACAGGTTGCCTCCACTATTTTTCTCACAGCTTATCCCACCGATAAAATGGTCAAACTCAGGTGGACCAATGAAGTTCCCTGGACCAACCATCAGTTTGTAATTTACCGTAAAGGCCCTGGTGGCAACACTTATGATTCAATTGGATCCTGCAAAGTGCCTGTATATAATGACAAAGGGCTTGTGAACGGCCTGACCTATTGTTATAAGATAAAGAGTGTCGGCAACTATTCTGCTTCAGGCTTTGTAAATCCCATCATTAATTTCTCCCAGGAAACCTGCTCCGTTCCACTTGATAATGTTCCACCCTGCCCTCCCCTGCTTACAATCAAAACAATTTGTGAATCACAGGAAAATGTATTGTCCTGGACAAAGCCGGCAGACAGTTGTCCCGGGGACATTGCCAAATATTATATTTACTACACCCCGGTGAAAGGGAATCCTGTCCTGATTGATTCCATTGGCAATACACACGATACCAGTTACATACACAAACCGGCCAACAGGGTTGCCGGTTGTTACGGGGTTTCAGCTATTGACTCGGTTGGAAACCGCAGCGACACGAGCAACATCATCTGCATCGATTATACTTTCTGCCCGGTTTATACCCTGCCAAACATTTTCACACCAAACAATGATGGCAAGAATGATTTCTTCATTCCGTTTCCCGGTTACACATCTGTAAGTGATGTCAATATAAAAATATTTGACCGTTGGGGAAGACTGGTCTTCGAAACCCGTAATCCCGACATTCAATGGGATGGAAATGACAAGGAGACACACCAGCCCTGCAGTGACGGTACCTATTTCTTTGTTTGCGACGTGTATGAAAACACCCTGAATGGCACGGTGATGCGAAATCTTCATGGTTCATTGACAATCCTGAGGTAGTTTTTATATCTTTGCACCCGTGAAAAACATCCGTAACTTTTGCATTATTGCCCACATTGATCACGGGAAATCCACCCTGGCTGATCGCCTGTTGCAATGGACTGACACTGTCTCTGAAAGAGATTCCAGGGAGCAGGTACTCGATGATATGGACCTGGAACGCGAGCGGGGTATTACGATCAAGAGCCATGCCATTCAGATGAATTTTCCGCACAACGGGGAGGATTATGTCCTGAATTTG
Organism: uncultured Bacteroidales bacterium; assembly: GCA_903828645.1. Classification (GTDB taxonomy): domain Bacteria; phylum Bacteroidota; class Bacteroidia; order Bacteroidales; family FEN-979; genus CAIVAT01. The sequence continues at coordinate 9,523 of CAIKNA010000271.1, read as the reverse complement.
ATTGACACCCCCGGACATGTCGATTTCTCCTACGAAGTATCAAGGGCCATCGCCGCTTGCGAAGGGGCACTTCTGGTTGTAGATGCAACCCAGGGAATACAGGCTCAGACCATTTCAAATCTCTACCTTGCCATTGATCATAACCTGACCATAATTCCTGTTTTGAATAAAATTGACATGGATGCCGCCATGATCGAAGAAGTCAAAGACCAGATCGTGGATTTACTTGGTTGCGACCATGACGAAATTCTTGCAGTCAGCGCCAAAACAGGAATTGGCATTGACCAGGTACTCGATGCCATCATCTCCAGGATTCCCTGTCCAAAGGGGGATCCCGATGCTCCATTGCAAGCACTTATCTTTGATTCGTTGTTCAACCCCTTCAGGGGTGTTATCGCCTATTTCAGAATTTTCAACGGTTCCATCAAAAAAGGGGACCATGTAAAATTCGTCGCAACCGGGATGGATTACCATGCCGATGAAGTGGGTATTTTGCGCATGAAACAGGAGATTCGTAACACGGTATATGCCGGTGATGTTGGCTACATCATCTCCGGGATAAAAAACAGCAAGGAAGTCCAGGTGGGTGATACCATTACGCATGTTGGCAGGCCCTGTTCTGAAATTATTGAAGGATTCCTCGGAGTAAAGCCGATGGTTTTTGCGGGAATATACCCCACCGATGCCGATGATTACGAAGTTCTGCGCGATTCTCTCGAAAAGCTCCGGCTAAATGATGCCGCCCTCTCCTTTGAACCGGAGGCCTCCGCTGCGCTTGGTTTTGGTTTCCGTTGCGGATTTCTCGGGCTGTTGCACATGGAGATCGTGCAGGAACGCCTTGACCGCGAATTCGACATGGATGTGATCACAACCGTGCCGAACGTCTCCTATAAAGTCTATACCACCAAGGGGGAAATGCTGGATGTTTACAATCCATCCGGATTACCCGAACCAAACTACATCAACAAAATCGAAGAGCCGACCATTACGGCAAACATCATTACAAAATCGGAGTACATCGGCCCGATCATGACCCTGTGCATTGGGAAACGCGGTTTGTTGAAAAATCAGGTTTACCTGACTACCGACCGCATTGAGTTGACTGTCGACTTGCCACTGGGAGAAATAGTGTTTGATTTTTACGACAAATTGAAAAGCATCTCAAAGGGCTATGCCTCCTTCGATTATCATCCTTCGGGATGGCAAACCGCCGACCTTGTAAAGCTGGACATCCTGCTCAACGGTGAAATCGTAGATGCCTTGTCGGCCCTGATCACCAGAAACAATGCCTACGATTTTGGACGTCGTTTCTGTGAAAAACTGAAAGAATATATCCCCAGGCAACAATACGATGTAGCGATCCAGGCTGCCATTGGCGCCAAGGTAATTGCACGGGAAACAGTGAAAGCCCTAAGGAAGGATGTTACAGCAAAATGTTACGGGGGTGACATTACCAGAAAGAGAAAACTGCTTGAGAAACAGAAAAAAGGAAAAAAGCGCATGCGTCAGATCGGCAATGTTGAAGTTCCACAGAAGGCATTCCTTGCCGTGCTTAAACTTGATTCCTGATTTTTTTCCTCTATTGTAACATTTCAACATTGCCTTCGTCCTGTGTCCTGAACTGTTAAACTTAAAAAACATATTTATGAAAACTATTTTAAAAGCAGCAATGATATTTTCGCTGTTAGTTTTACTATCGGCAACTTCACAGGCACAGGATGAAAAAAAATACCCGTTTCACAAGCATGGCATGCATATGGGCGACAGCACGATGATGTCAGAAGTTTCCTGTGCCATGGATAATTTCAACATGGCAGATTTCCCGTTTTGCAAAAATCATAAGAAATACAATGGTCATTGGGCCGGTTTCGAACTTGCAGTCAGCGGCTACGTTAATTCTGATTTCAATATGAACTTCAACCCTGCCTATCCCTATATGAATATGAACACGGCAAGGTCGCTCACGGTGAACTTCAATCCTTTTGAACTCAATGTGAACCTGTACAGGAATAAGATCGGATTCACAACAGGCCTTGGATTTCAGACATCCAACTACTATTTTAGCGACAATTATGTCATGATCCAGGATTCTGCCAAACTGGTTGCATTCCAGGTGCAGGATACTTTTGGGAACCCGGTATCAATGAAGGTGAACAAGATGGTGGTCTCCTACCTCAACCTGCCGCTCTTTTTTGAATTTCAAACCAACCCTTATCGCCGCATGAGCAGTTTTCATGTATCACTGGGAGTGATTGCAGGTGTGCGGATCGGCTCATACACAAAACAGGTTTACGACGACAAGGAGGGTACCTATTTCCTGGTTGATGCAAAGGGCAACAAGATCGCAAGCTATGATGTGGAACATTATGCCGTTCATGAACGTGCCCCCTATCACCTCAGCCCCTTCAAATTGGACGCAGCTTTTCGTATTGGCTGGTCGCGACTCAACCTGTTCAGCACCTACTCGCTGACCCAAATGTTCCAGAAAGGCCAGGGACCGGAAGTGTACCCGTTTACAGTTGGGATCACACTGCTGGGCTGGTAAAATTCGTGACGCGAGAAACGTGACGTGTGACGTTAGATGCGTGATGTCACGAAAAAAACCGATCTTCGAAATTTATCAGGAAAAGTTTTTTTGTTGCACGCGTAACTGCTGTATAGAGCCAGCGTCCGAATTCGGGGTTGATCATTTTATCATTGATATATCCCTGGTCAATAAAAACAGTATCCCATTGCCCGCCCTGCGTTTTGTGACAGGTAAGCGCATATGCGAACTTCACCTGCAGCGCGTTGAAATAAGGGCTGGCTTTGACCTTCTCCATACGTTCGCGTCGTGAAGGGATATCCTGGTAATCTGCCATGACAGACTGGAATAACCGGTTGTTATCGGTTTGGGTCAGGGCTGCTGATTCCGCCATCAGGGTGTCGAGGATGATTTTAACATCAAGGTCTTTTTCATCAGGGTAATCGAGAAACCGGATGGTCACATCGGCAAACCTGAATCCGTAAATCTCTTCGATGTTGCGGATCCGCATCAGTTCAACGATGTCGCCGTTTGCCACAAACCCTGCAGTTGATTCAACCGGCAGCCAGTAATAATTGTTTTTGACCACCATCAGGAAATCGCCCGTTGATATCTCCTCTTCGAGGAAGAGAATTCTCCGGCGTATCTCCCTGTTGTATATATTGGCGCGTTTATTTGACCGGCAGATAATGACATTGTTCTCCTTTTGCGAACCGGAATAGGCATGGTTGAGTGCATCTTCGAGATCCTGCCCGTTCAGCCTGGTAATATCCTTGTAGCCGTCGATGGAAAAGACCGGAAATTCAAATTTGTGATGCTGGATCTGCTGCCTTAACTGCGTGGCATTCACCAGTATCCCCGATTCTTTCGCCTGCCTCACAACCTCTGTCAATTCAAATGTGTCGATATCGAGATGATAGGCGTTTTTCAGAAATTCATGATCGAGTGCCGGGCTGTGGTCGAGGCCAACAGGTGGCAACTGTGCGGCATCACCAATAAACAGCATTCGGCAATTTTCCCCGCTGTAAACAAACCGAAAGATATCATCAAGGAGGTTCCTGGTAGAAAACAACGCACCTTCGGCCGACATGGTGTGCTGGATCATCGATGCTTCATCAACAATAAACAGGGTATGCTTGTGGTAGTTTACCTGGAGTTTGAGATCGATAAGTCCCTCTTTATTGGTGCGTGCAAAATATATTTTCCGATGGATCGTGTTGGCCTCTTTCCTTGTATAGTTGGTCAGAACTTTGGCGGCACGTCCTGTCGGAGCCAGCAGTGCGGTTTTTTTCCCAATCTGGGGAAGGACATCCACAAGGGCTTTAACTACCGTGGTCTTGCCCGTTCCCGCGTAACCCCGGAGTATAAACAAAGCGTTTTGCTGTCTCCATGAAATGGTCAGAAAAACGGCAAGTTCACCCAATAACTTTTCCTGGCCTTCCGTAGGTTCATAAGGGAACTCCTTGCGCAGCATGGCAATAACCCCGGTAAGGTCCATGGTTTATGTTATTCGTAGCGTAGTGACTCAATCGGATCGAGGTTGGCTGCTTTTCGTGCCGGGATTATTCCGCTGATCAGTGCGACAGCAAAGCAAAGCAGCACTCCTGTTATGATCCAGGCCCATGGTACAATAAATGCACTGCCAATCACCAGGGACATCACATTTCCGACCAGGATGCCAAGCACGATGCCAAGCAATCCGCCAAGTTGTCCAATTACGATCGATTCCACCAGGAATTGGTTGCGGATTACGCGCTTGGTGGCACCAATGGCCTTACGTATACCGATTTCACGGGTACGTTCAGTGACGGATACCAGCATGATATTCATTAACCCGATTGCCGCCCCGAGTAAAGTAATCGCCCCGATGATCGTAGCTGCCCAGGTGACATATTTAATGTTTTCAATCAGCATCTTGGCGATGTTATCGCTTTTGGTAATTTCGAAGGTGTCCTCCTGACCTACCGGGACTTTCCGGATGTTCCGCAATATGGCCGTCGCTTCTCCGGTAGCCGCATCAACCAGTTCGGGTCTGTCGGCCATCACATTGATATTGAATGACATGTTGGGCCTGGGGAAATTTGTCCGCACATTGCTGACAGGAATAAAACAGGTTCTGTCGCCGCTGAATCCCATGCTGGAACCTTTGGATTTCAGCACGCCGATAATTTTAAATTTGCCGGGGCCGATGGAGATTATTTTACCCAGGGGATCCTCCTTATTTTTAAAAAGATCTTTTACCAGATCGGCACCCAGGATGGCAGAACTGAACCCGTAATAGATCTCATTTGCCGTAAAATTCCGGCCAAATTCAACTTCATCGCCCGACGTGACCAGGTAATTTTCATCAGCGCCAATCACCCCGATGTTCGGGTTGGTTTTTTTGGTTTCATATTTCACCGTTGCCACCCCGGTGGCACGGGTAAATACGGAAGTATGGGCCGGGAAATCAAAACGGCTTTTAAATTCCTGGGCCTGGTTGTATGTAATGGGCTCGTAACGCTTTTCCTTGTGATCTCCGCCACCCATGTGGATGTTCATGGAACGGTTGCGGATAGTCAGCGTGTTGGAACCCATCATGGAAAAATTCTGTGTGAGGTAGTATTTGATGGAGTCGGTTGCGGTGAGGATTCCAACGAGCGCCATGATACCAAAAGAAATAATCAGTATGGTGAGGATGGTGCGCAGCAGATGGCTCCTGATGGAAACCAGCGAAATATTTATATTTTCTAGAACCAGCGTGTTTTTCATATCAGTACCTTAGTGTTTTTTTCCGTAAGCCAGGTCGCCCGCATCTCCCAACCCGGGAACGATGTACGACTGGGCGGTCATTTCATCATCAACAGCCCCGACCCATAGGGTGACATCATCTTTTGCAATATGCTTTTTCACATATTCCAGTCCCTCCACATTGGCAACAACTGCCACAATATGCGTATGCCGGGGTTTCCCGTGAGTGACAAGTTCCCGGTATGCAAGAACCATCGACGATCCTGAAGCGAGCATCGTGTCACACAAAATCACATCCTTGCCCTCGATTTCAGTTACCGATGCATACTCAATGTTGATCGAGAATGTTCCATCCTTGTGATGCCGGCGAAAGGCCGAAATAAAAGCATTTTCCGACCGGTCAAAAAAGTTCAGAAAGCCCTGGTGAAAGGGCAATCCCGCTCGGAGAATGGTCGCAAGCACAGGATATTCAACTAACATCGGCACACTGGCAATACCCAGTTGTGTCACCACTTCCTTCGTTTCATACGTCAACACCCTGCTGATTTCATAGGCGAAAATGCCCCCCAGACGTTCGAGGTTATGCCGGAACCGTAAACTGTCTTTCTGAATATCTGCATCCCTTAGTTCAGAGATATATTGATTAAGGATGGAATTAGCGGAAGATAAAACGTTGACCATGGTTTTGAGTATTAGTGTTAACCTCTCACAAAAATAGCTAATTTTCTCTGTTTTCTGAGTTTGCGCATGAAATAAAGCCCACTTTCAACTACTTTTGGAAGCCTGTTTATCTGTACTGCCTGATATGGTACTTCAATTGCACCAAAACTCCTGTAGAACCTTCCCAGGTTAGGATCGTTTCCCCCTTCAAAGTCAAGGAGAAGATTTCTTCCTGCATGACCGGCAATAAACCGGTCGATCAGCATGAACATGGCCCCGTTCTCACGCGCACCGGGGGCAGAAGCTGCAAACATAAAATATACCCGTGACGCATCAAAAAGGAAGAACGCACCCGCGGTAAGCACCCCATCCTTTGTTTGCACGCCCAGGATATGGCCCGTTTTATTTTCAAGGCAATACGTGATCAGCCGGCTCAGGGTTGCATAATGACCTTCTCTCAGTTTTCCCTCCTTTCTTCCGAAATTTTCTCGGAATAAACTGATGAGTTCATCCACGCCGGTGGTTTGAACAAGGCAGATTCCTGATTCCTGTGCTTTCCTGATGTTCCTTCGTGTATTCTGGGCATAGCGGCCGGCCAGTTCTTCAAAACTGAAAGCCAGGTCACATTCGAAATTTGCGCGAATTACTGATTCCCCTGAACCTCCGGAAAACCGGTTCATCGAATTGAGCTGGATCTCAACAAACATGAATCTCCCTGGTATGGCCCGGAGAAAACCCTCAACCTGGCTTTCTGAAATTGCTTCCGGAGAAAAAACCCCGAGTTGCTGGGTAAAAAAGGGTTGAGCCAGGTAGCTGATGCCCCATTTTCGATGACAGGTCAGCGGAAAGACAGACAGGTAATTATCGGTAACCAACGCATCCCATCCGGGGGATACCAGGTCAAGATACCATGAGAATGCATAAACCCTGCGGTTCAGCGACCTGCTGATGCAGTCGTCCCAAAGGTTTTTATCAATCTGCGTATGCCTGAGATAAGTTATCATTTCTAAGGTTCAGGATGAAGCCAGCTTGACCATCTCTTCATAAACCTCTCTCCACCCTTTCCAACGGCCTGTGTCGCCAAGGCTTTCATTGTGCCACAGACTGACAAATTCACCATGAACGGATCTGATGGTTTGAATCATGTTTTCGATTTTTGCCATGCTTTCAACCTTGTTTAGACGAAGGTAATCCATCATCGTTACATCCATCAGGGAAACGGGGTGAATCACCAGGGGGGTCACTTCATTTCGCGCCAGATCGAAGAAAGCGAACGGAACAGCGATTCCTGCTCTGAATCCCGTGTGGGATGCATATCCCATGGAATAATCATCGGTAATGCCAAAGTGCAGCAAATTGCGGTAGGTTCGGGGCAGGGAGAGTTTCAGGAAATGCTGGCGGCTGATGGTCACGTCCCGGTCGAGCACTTCGCACAACCCTTCATATTCATCTTCCAGTTTATCCGGGTGCTTGTTTGACGACAACGATGGGTGAATCCCGACTGTGCCTTGCTGATCCAGCTCCATGAGCAACTTGTGGAAATTTTTCGACGTAACGGTAACATTGTTATCGTTACGGCCATAATCGGCAAAAAGAATGAAAAAAAGTGGAAAATTCTCATGCGGCCGGTGCACCATATTGAGATAGATATAGTTATCATATGGATCAGGTGTCCATCCGGTAAGCACCTTCAACCTGCCGGTAACCTCCCCGAAGCGGCCGTGAATGACTGACCTGCCAAAACCTCCCAGGGTTCTCGAAAGTGGTCGCCCCAGGTAGCACCAGGCATGATCAATATCAATGGTGGGTGTAAAACGGTACCGGGGATGCAGGAACTTCAAACCCTGATAATGCTTACTGAGCATTCTTTTCAGAATTTCAGCCCATAAATGAACAATCGGAACATCCAGAAATCCGCCTTTCCAGGCAATGCTTTCCGTGGCAGGGAACCGGCCAAAAGTGTCCTTCTTAAACGGATGATATTCCTCGTAGCGGGTAACCATGTAGAAGGCGGCGGCAAATGGATCGAATGGCAATGCAGATAACGGATGTCCGGATGCGAAAATGACAGAGACCCCATCTATGGTTGTTGGAATCACCTCCTGGAAAGAGATGTTGGTCTCAAAAAGCAACCCGGATGCCTCAATAAATGGTCCTTCGGCCATGGGTTCACGTGAATATGAAATTTTCGGCCCCTGGTAAACGGCGAATTCCTCCGTGGAGATGGTTAGCCTGGCTTCGATTCCCAGCAATTTACAGAACATCAGATCTGCTATGTATCTGAGCCGGTTAGAGATGGAGGCGGTAAGGAGAAGGAGCATGCGTACAGCGTTGTTTGTTGCAGCCAAATTACACAAAAAACAAAAACTTTCGTACTTTTGAATGATATTTAGGAATTGAAACGGACACGTATATGGAGAATTTTATTGTATCGGCAAGGAAATACCGTCCACAGACCTTTGACACCGTTGTCGGGCAGAAATCAATTACCAACACGTTGCAAAACGCCATTAAAAACAATCAGTTGGCGCAGGCTTTCCTTTTTTGCGGGCCCCGAGGTGTCGGAAAAACAACCTGTGCCCGGATCCTGGCCAAAACAATTAACTGCGGGAACCTTTCTCCGGCTATGGAAGCCTGTGATCATTGCCCGTCATGCGTTTCCTTCAATGAAAATGCCTCTTTTAACATATACGAACTTGACGGGGCCTCGAACAATTCGGTAGATGATATCCGCACCCTGGTCGACCAGGTGCGCATTCCGCCCCAGATGGGCAGGTACAAGGTGTATATCATCGATGAAGTCCACATGCTCTCGGCATCCGCTTTCAATGCCTTCCTGAAAACACTGGAAGAACCGCCTGCCTATGCCAAATTCATCCTTGCAACCACGGAGAAACACAAAATCCTGCCTACCATCCTTTCACGGTGCCAGATTTTTGATTTCAAACGTATCACTGTAGATGATATTTCCGGGCATCTCCTCCATGTCGCTGAAATGGAACACATCGCGGCGGAAGAAAATGCGCTGCATATCATCGCACAAAAAGCGGATGGAGCCATGCGCGACGCGCTCTCCATTTTCGATCAGCTTGTTAGTTTTGCCGGGAACACCCTGACCTACAATACGGTTCTGGAAAACCTTAATGTGCTTGATTATGAATATTTCTTCAAGATCACCGACCATATCCTGCAGGGTGATATTTCAGGAACCCTGCTTACCATTAACGACATCCTGGGCAAGGGTTTCGAAGGACAGCATTTCCTCATAGGTTTTGGTGACCATCTCAGGAACCTCCTGGTATGCAAGGATGCTGCCACTGCGGCGTTGCTGGAGACTGCCCCTTCGATCCGCAGCCATTATGTAGAGCAATCGCAGCGATGTCCGGTCTCATTTCTGCTGACATTGCTCGACCTGAACAATCGCTGTGACCTGAATTATAAAACCAGTAACAACAAACGCCTGCATCTTGAACTTTCGCTCATGCAGATGTGCGCCCCGATGATCCGTCAGGAGGCGCAGCAGCCGGTGACCCCGGCAACCATAAACATGCCGCCTGCCCCACCGAAACCTGCGTCAATTCCCGGTCCGGGACCATTGCCTGTCAGCGG
>CAIKNA010000270.1 GCA_903828645.1 uncultured Bacteroidales bacterium | reverse complement strand
AATTCGCTTGTGACGCCGGTATGAGTGAGTGTATCATTCAAATCTATACTGTTCTGTGGAAGAATAGTAACATCAGCGGTTCCGTGTACAAGAACGGTTGGAATATCGTAAGATTGCAGATAAGGATACACCCAGCCTCTCATTTCAGGTTCGAGACCTCCCCAGAGCGTTGCGTTGGCGATGATGCCTGTCTTGTCCCATGGGGTTGTAAGATACTGTGTTTCAGGTGGAGTGGTTGCTGTTGGGTCTGGTCCGTTGAACTGGCAAACAGTCTGTGCAGTGCGCCCTCCGGCCGAACCTCCTGCAATAAAAATCAGGTTTGGATCAATGTGATATGCTGCGGCATTGGCTTTTACCCAATTGATAGCGGCATTGGCATCCCTTGCAGCATCCTGAAGAGCGGGGAATTCGGAAGCTTGTGTCGGCATATCGGAGCCTGAGCGGAGCCTGTAGTCAATTGACATACAAACATAACCACGTTTGGCAAAGCGAGTGCAGTAATCTACTATGTATCCTTGAGTTCTGTAAGAATCTGTTCTATATCCTCCTCCATGTAACCAGATAATTATAGGACGGCCTAATGTATTGTCACCTGTGGGTTGATAAACATCAAGGTATAAGGAAGTGGGGACACCTTTATAGTTTGTGACATCTGCAAATTTCACTCCTGATGTAACCGTAACATTTGAGAAACGGTCGGCTGCAACAAAATTACTTGGATTTAGGCCGGGGATAGTATCTGTTGCGGTTGTTACATTGGCACCAGTCATTTTTACAAGAGCATATAAACCATTTGCTGGTTTGCGTTCAATTTTGAAACCTGTTTCGCTAACATTGACATCTGACCAATTCAGGTCAACTGTGGATGGGGAGGTAACCGTAGCCGTTAGGTTAGTCGGAGCACTCAGTTCTACAGAAAAGTTAAGGGTATATGTTTTGGTTGTCACACCATCTGGCGCTGTGACAACAACTGTTGTTGAACCTGGTAAGGAAGCTGCGTTGTTGATAACAACATTAGCAGTTGCTTGTGTTGGTGTTGCAGTCACAGTTGGTACTGAAATAGTACCCGCAGGCAAAATTACGTTATAGGTATAAGTGGTTGTAAGGAATCCGCTAACTGTTGTTCCATTGACTTTTAGATTGCTCAAAGAAGCATCAGCAGAAAGGTTCATTGTAAGGCTTGCATCATCCACATAGAATAAGCCCAGTGATGTAGTTCCGGTATTGGCCGTGCCTCTTAATCTCATAATGACTGCAGAACTGTTATCATTTACAGGAACAACAACCTGGTTCCAAATGGCTGTACTACCAGTCATAGGCATAGGGTCGGTGCTAAGAAGAGTCCATGTTGAACCTGCATCAGTAGATTTTTCAACATAAAGATGAAGATGGTGAGAAGTATCAGTATCCAAAACCCTTACAAAGAACTGGAAAACACCAGCTGTATTTGCGGCGGGCGCGGTTAAGGTTCCACCATCCAGAGGAGTGGTCCATTTGAATTTGGGACATTGCAACCCAGTTCCATATATACTGCTTCCATTAGCTGCAGAATAACTGATATTTCCTGAGTAGGACCAACCCGACGGAGGAAATGTTGCTGAACCAAACCCTTCCTTATAATTATATGATACTCCTGAAGTAACATTGAAAACTACGGAATAAGTTTTGAAAATGCACAAGGCAAATAAAATAGTCTGCAGCAACATCATGGCGTACTGGGGCTGCCTGAAAATATTCATTTCAGAGAATATTAGCTTTCGACATGAAGCGCAACAGATACCTCAATTCGATGCCTGGACCCTCAAGGATGCCCTCTTCAATGGATTTTGTGGAGACTGTGGAGAAGAAGGCAACTACGCTGTGGGACTGCAGCTTTCGTAGAGATATT
>CAIKNA010000269.1 GCA_903828645.1 uncultured Bacteroidales bacterium | reverse complement strand
TGATGATCTTCGAGTACAACGGTGTCAAACCTGGCCGCGGTGAAATTGCAGGTGATGGTATAATTTCCATCCGCTCCCGCCTTGAACCGCACCGGCACCGCAGGATTTTCGGTTGTGCTGGTACAATAGCGTATCGACAGATTCTCTGATTGATTCGCCATATAGAGGCTTGGTGCCGTGGCAACTGAACTGAAAAGCTTCATGGCCCCGTTTTCATTGCTGGCATAACCGAAATCAAGTTGTATCTCGTCAAATCCGTAACCGGCATCAGCGTTGACCGAAAGGCTCACTTTATTTTCTTCAAGGTACTGCTCCTTGAACCAGTTGGAGTTGTCGGGAACGCGAACGGGGTTATCCAGCGTGAGGGTTCCTGAGCCGGTTGCACGCACGACGTATCCCTGCATGGGAGCGATGAACCTGGTTACCGAATTGGTTCCGGTGCTTCCGGCCGTTGAATTGCAGACTCCGTAATTATTCGCGGCCGCGTTGTAGATCCACATGTCGTAACCGCCTCCGCTGTTCACCAGGTTTGACCGTGTCCATCCCGAAACAGCCTGCCAGTCGATGGAAGAGGGATAGGGGTTCCCCACCACCACAAAGCCCCTGAGACTGTCGATGCTGCTGCTGGCTGTGAGCGCGTAACCATAAACGCCATTGTTTAAATGTCCGGTAAATGTTTTTGTCGGATTTGCAGCCTGTACGGCATAAAGATACCCGCGACCCGCCATGAAGGCGCTTCCGGGGTTCAGGGTATTCCAGTTGATGGGTGAACTGATGTCGAGGTAAGGAATCCAGGTACTGGTAGGTTCATGCCAGATGTAGAGATCATAACCGGTGCCGTTGCCATACGTCCCGGAGGGCAGCCATGAGTTGCCGGCACCCTGGTTTTCGTTTATATTCTGGTCTGCCACGGGCGACGAAAGGAAATGCCAGGCTTCGGTGGTTCCGCTGAAATATCTTTGTACCGTTGCCTGCACATTGCCGGTATGATGAAGCAGCGACGCAGTTCCCGTTGCGTTTGATTGAAGGATAAAACCTGAAACTCCCGCATTGTTGGTGAGCGTCCCCGCCACTTCCAGTTTTTTCGATGCCCCTAACGTAAAGTGTTTTCCCGGATTGATTGTGATTGAGTTGTTTATGGTAAAATCCGAGTTCAGTGAAACGCCGGCGGTATTGTCGATGGTCATGTCCTGAACTTTATTGTTGAGGTAAACATTGTTTTCAATCGATTGTGGCAGGGATCCGGCATAGATCATGGCAGGAGAACCGGTAAAAGCATCCAGCCGGCCGGTCACAGCAGTTACCGCATTCAACAACCGCAGGGTTCCGTTCAGCACCACGTTGCTGGTGTTATTCACAACCAGGTTGTTTATTTCATTGTTGTAAAAAGCACCGGCCGGAAGGGTTTGTGTTGCAGCACCGGCAAACTCCATGGTCGAGTTGGGTGACGAGGCATCGATCTGGGCGCCATTCGTTAAATTCAGAGCCCCTTTCACGGTAAGTTTAAACCCGTTGGTCACCATCCTGTAGGTTGACTGGCCATTGGAGATATTGGTTACCGAGCGGTTTTGATCCAGCTGGCAATGGTTTACCGGTGCATCATCGAAAACAATGTCAGCATCCGCGGGAGGCACTGCGTTGCCGGTCCAGTTGACTGCGGTGTTCCAGTCATTGTTCAGGGTACCTTTCCATTTGTTTATCCAGTTGCGCTCCCAGGCCCCCATGCTTGGGTAAAATCTCAGGTTCGCGCCATAATCCGTGGTGATGCCTGTTCCTGAAACACCTGAAAGGGCAACCCCGATTTTGTAATCGGTGGCTGTGGTTGAGCCGGCATTGATAAAGAGCGGGTCGGTATTGACGCTGTTCACATCCTGCCCGGTGGCGGTTCTCAACAAAGCCAGCGTGGGTTTGTCACTACCTGCATATCCCAGGATCCCACTGGTGCCGCTGACAAAATAATCATTGTAATCAATTGTTAAACCGCTTGTTCCATTCAGATAGACGGCGTAATGTTTCCCGGTACTTCCTCCCGACCGGGCATTGACCATGAGGTTATTCCGGTAATCTCTTGTGGCGAAATTTGTCTGACACCAGATGGCTGAAGTCGATGAAGTTGTTACTGTGGAAACGGTGCCCCCGATATAAACCGTATTGAAGAGGAGGCTTTTAGTGTAGGCGGCTGTGCCGCTCTCTTCCCAGATACCACTGATTTTATAACCTCCCGTGATCCCTGTTCCCAGGTTGACAATGTTGTTCGCGCAGGTTACATTGCCGCTGTTGAGGTCAATTCCCCTGATACTTGAAGTCAGATCGGAAGAAATAAGGGAGAGGCTGTGGATGAAATTCCCTGTGACTGAAAAGGACCCTGAAGCAGGACCTGTATAATAGATACCGGATACATAGACCATGGCAGTGGGACTTGTATTTGATAAATTGTAAACGGTATTCCCTGTTATTACCTGGGTTGTTGCGGCCGTAGCTGAGGTTTGTGAAATACCAATCACTGAAGCCGAAGATGAAGCCGATGATTGTTTACTGGATGTGGAAAGATTTCTGACGGTGTTGTTCTGAATCGTATTGGATCCGGCGATGGTTTGAATTCCCCTGGTCCGCGACTGTGAATTGGTGCCTGTGTAATTATTAACCAGGTTTGCGACGGTGTTCCCCGTAATGGTTGTTGTACCGGTTCCGGAGCTGTATATCCCATACACATCTTGCTTGGTCAGCGATGTTGCAGCCGTGGAACTTGTATAAATACTGTTCGGGGTGGTCAGACTCCCGATTAAATTATTTGTGAATGTGGTCGTTGCGATGATACTCCTCACGTAGATCGATTCAAACCCATGGGAGTAGCTGGAGTTCCCGACCGTGGTGATTGAACCAATGTTATTGTTGGCAATGTTCACTGTTCCGGTACTGTTTTGAATCATTCCGTGCGATGTTGAATATCCATTGGATTGCCCGTCAAAAATAACCGTAGGGGTCCCGGTATATCCGCTGCCGCCGCTGATAAGCGTGAGGGAGGTAACCACCCCCCCGCTGATGGTCGATGTGGCAGTAGCCGGTACTGTGCTCCCCGAGGGAGAAAAGGTGATGAGAGGTGCCACGGTATAGCCACTACCTCCGCCGATCAGGGTGATGGATGTCACAATACCCCCGGCCATGGTCGCACTTGCCGCTGCGCATGGAGTTGTAACGACAATGGATCCTGTTCCGGTTGGGGCCCCGATGGTATTGCCCGTTACGTTGACATTCCCTGAATTGATAAAAATTCCGTCCCACGGATTTGACTGGATGCTGGTATGACTGATGTTTCGTATCACATTGTTTTGTACAGTGCAGGTGGTGCCTGCGGCACAGCTAACATAGATTCCGCAAAAATAATGGACCGTATTTGCATTCAGTGTCCATGGCGATCCGCCACATTGGGGAGAACTTCCTCCTATGTAATTGTCACTGATCAGATTGCCATCCCCTGTCACCACCCGGATGATATCATAACTCAGTGTGGCAGATGGGGCCACGGTCGTGGTCTCATAGAAACTGTTGCCTGAGATGGTCCATCCACCGGAATTTGAGACAATATTTAATCCGTAGGAACCGATGCCGGGGTTGATAAAGTCAAAGAAATTGTTATTCCTGATGATGTCCGACATGTTCTCATGGGTGGCTGTTCCATTGGAAAAGATCACGTTGACCGGCCTGTTGCCGTTGGCATTGGATATGTTGCAATATTCGATGAGGTCGTTCCTGTTTCCGTTGCCGGTGCCTGCGGAACTGAAATTGATCAGACCGGTCGAGGTGCCCGTGCATGAGCCGTTTAAATTACAATATCGTATCCTGTTGTTTTCTGCCGAGTTGACAAGCCGGATGGTTGCATTCGACGATGAATTGCCTGTAAACGCATTGGCAATAACCAGGGAGTTTGCCGAACCTGACGCATTTACCCTGCCGTCGATGGTAACCGAATCAGCCCCGCTCAGGTCGATCAGCGGACCATCAAAATTTCCGGCTATCGCAACGCCCGCAACGGTGGGAAACAGATTCAGCGAGCTGTAGCTGGCACTTCCGGTTCCGCTGGCATTCAGCATTGCCGAAGCATATTCGCTGGTATTGCCTGATAGTTTAATGGTGAGCGCACCGGTATGTGTTCCGTCGTTAATCTTGTCGAATGCATATTTCAACAGGGTATAACGGGCTTGTAGAACGTTTGATTTGTAAACAGATACATTTAAATTCAAGGTTCCTTCGAAAGCTCCCATGGTAGGCGTGCCGGCCCTGGGAACGGATAAATAATCAACCGGGACAGTGCTTACAGGCGTTCCGTCAAGCACGGGGCAGGAGGGGATATAATTTGTTGCGGTGGTTCCTCCCGCCATTGCAAAAACGGGGTTAATGGATAAACTCCGGGCATCAAACCCGGCAATGATTGGCAATGCAGCAACGTCGGTACTGTTATAAAAGCCCAGTACGCCGCCCGTTCCCGGTGAAAAATAATCGTTATAATCCAGCGTAAGGTAAGTGCTGACTGCATAGTTAAAGTAAGCGGCATAATGTTTTCCGGTCGATCCGCTGTTTGAACGCGCATTTACCAGGATGTTGTTCCTGTAATTCCTGGTATTTGTTGAAGCGGCACTGTACAATGCATAGGAGTTTGAAACTCCGGTTGCGGGGGTCCCGCCGATATAAACCGTATTGACATAGAAATTGTAATTGCTGCCCGATGGCCCGCTTTCATAAATACCGTAAATGGTGCTTCCTGAAGTAATTCCGACACCAAGATTTATAATATTATTTGCAAACGCGGTGGTCCCGGTTGTTATCCTGATGCCTGTGAATATGGCGTTGTTGGCATTCGGGGCGGTTGCTGAAATGGAAAAGCTGTGGATGAAATTGTTGTTGATGGTATTTGTGGTGCTCCCACCGGCAAAGTTTATTCCGATGACGCTTACGGGACGGCCATTGGTATAGAGGCTGTTAAGCGAATAAATTGTATTTCCGGAGATAATCTGACCAGGGCTGGGGCCGGTTTGAGAAATGCCGATGATGGAAGCGCTCAGGTCGGTGTTGTTATTCGGACTCGTTGTGGACAAATCCCGGATGGTATTGTTTTGGATGGTGTTGACACCCGCGGTCGTGCAAATTCCGGCAACCTGCCCGTTGGTGGCATACTGGTATGCGTGAGCGTCGTATAAATTCGCGATGACATTGCCGGTAATCGTGTTGGCACCCGTGCCGCTGATGAATATTCCATACACATTCTGAGCAGGACTCGATAGATTGACCGAAGCTGCCTGGATGCTGTTGCCGGTTGTGGTACTGCCGATAAAATTGTTGTTAATGGTTAATGAGCCCGCACGGTTTGTGTTCTTGTAAATCCCGATAAAAGAATGGGCGTTTTGCGCAAAAGTCTGGGTAGTGACCGATCCGATGGTATTGCCTGCAATGGTCACATTTCCCGTGCCGTTAATATAGATCCCGTAAGAGACCGTTTGCGAAGTCGAACATAAAAAAACAGAGCCTGTGCCTGTCGATGCCCCGATCGTATTTCCGGTTGTCGTACCAATATTTATCGCTCCCCCTGAAATTGAAATGGCCGCCCATGCTCCACCGGCTGAATTACTCCATGAAAAATTCCGGATAGTGTTATTCTGGATGCTGCTCGACGCGCTTGTACCGGCATTTATACTTATCGCGTTGAAAACATTGTCAAATGCCTCGGTTTTCGTCCAGGGAGTGCCTCCGCACAAAGCAGCGGTTCCGCCAATATTGTTATCGGATACCGTGAAATTTATTCCTGAGGAGTTGTTTATTTGAATGATGTTGTAAGCGACGGATGCCGCAGGTAAAAACGGGGCCGTTTCGAAGAAATTATTTCCTTTGATGGTTTCGTCGGTGGTGTACGAACCGATGTTTATTCCGCAGGAAACGGTTGATCTGTTAAGAAAATCGTATATGTTATTGTTACTGATGGTATTTCCACTGTTTTCTTTCGCAATTGTTCCCGCCGAATAGATGGCATTGACCGGCCGGTTTGCATCGGTCGAATTGGTGATGTTGTTATTGTCGATGGTGTTTCCGTCATTTCCG
>CAIKNA010000268.1 GCA_903828645.1 uncultured Bacteroidales bacterium | reverse complement strand
CAGTTTGCCGATGCGGCGGCATCCAAGGGGTATGTACCGACAACCATCGGGCAATTCCTCATGCAGCATCCCGTTCCGGTAAACGATGTGGTGCACGTGGAGGACGGCTCGTGGTTCAACGCCGCCAACGACTGGGGACACCCTCAATGCATCAACTGGCTCTGGCCGATGTACACTGCCAGTTATCAGTTCGACCCGAACGGGTGGACCGAGGATGCACGCAACTGGGCCGTGCTTGTGGCTGCCGAAAACCGGGTTCAGATGGCCGAAGATCTGCAGGGAAGCGTGAACATCGCCAGCATCGTGCATCCTACGGCAGCTGCTAACCCCGCCGAACGTGCCTGGCATTTCCTCCTTCCCGCTTACAACAGCGGCTACATGTATTACGGAACCGCACTCGACATGGAGGTGAAGCAGTCGCTCGCCTGCAACCGCGCATGCGTCTTTGCCAACCAGGCGATCGGCGCCCATCCCGGCACCGACAACACCCCGCCCACCGTATTCATTCCGCAGCGGTACCCCTACAACCCCGGCGGCATCGGCTTCGGTCCCACATACGGGTACCAGCAGCACCAGAACAGCTCCGACTTCTACGTGTGGACCTTCGCCTACGATGTTTCGGGGATCCAGTCGATCAGCCTGATGTATCGTACTACCTCCGCGGGCGATGCCGGCCCTACCCCCGGGGTAAACCCCGGGGTTTACCCCGGGGGTAGGGTCAGCTATCCCGGCCGTGGTCCTGCCGGCACCGCAGGTGACACCTACGCCGGCGGACCGGGCCTCGGGGCCTGGCAGAGCGTGGCGATGACCTACCGGAACTTCCCCACCGGGAATGTCACCAACAACCCGGAGATCAACTTCTTCATCCTGCCCGACTACATCGCCGGGGAGTATTACGCCCCCATCGCGGGGCTCTCCGAGACGCTGGTGGATTACTACGTGGAAGCCACCGACCAGCACGGGAATGTCACCAAAACGCCCATCCAGCACGTCTACGTGGGGCCGACGAACACAGGGGGAAACAGCGGTGTGAGCTGGACACCGGCCAGCCCCACCTTCAACGACGTGATCACCATCACCGAAACAGGGGTGACCCAGGGGGCAAAACTCCATTGGGGAGTGAATGCCGCAGGAAGTTCCTGGCAGATGCCAAATGGCTCCTACTGGCCAGCCGGTTCAGTGCTCTTCAACGGAACCGGCCCTGCCGTGGAATCGCCCATGACGGGGCCAACGCAGGGGGCTATCACCATCCAGGCGGGGCCGTTCAACAATGCGGCGCAGAAGGTCAACACCGTCGACTTCGTGATCCATTATGACGACAACACCTGGAACAACAACAGCAACGGAGATTTCCACATCCCCGTCAACAACAACCCCATCGGGATCAGGGAATACCGGCTGCCCGACCTCATCAGCGTGTGGCCCGTTCCGGCAGCGGATATCTTGTATGTGGGCGTGCCGGTTGAATTTTCAAAGGGGGGACTCATCACCATCCGTTCCATCACCGGCCAGGTCGTAATGAGCCGGGAGATCACCGCGGAAAACTTCACCCTCGACATCAGCGCCTTGCCGCCGGGGTTTTACACCATTTCAGCAGGGAATAGGGAAAGCCCGGGGAAGGCAGTGAGGAAAGTTATAAAAAAGTGAAAAAAGTTTTAAATGATTAATTGTTAAGAAGATAGTGGGGCCATGCCATGGCATGGCCGTACCTGGATTTCAGAAATCAAATCTTAGGGGGAATAATGATCCGGATTTTTTATCCTTTACTATAGCTTTATGATTCTTGCCGTTCCTGAATTTTTTTCTCCGGCTACCCTGACCAGGTAGATCCCGGCAGGCCATCCCGAAAGGGAGAATTGATGGGTCGTCTCATCAGTCATCATCAGTGAAATGATTTGTTCTCCTTTCATGTTGAAGATGGAAACAATGATTTTCTCCGGTAGCCCATCCTGTTGGGCCACGCCATGGCGTGGCCGTTCAATTGTGAAGACGTTTGTGACCGGGTTTGGATAGACGTTGAAGAATGGTTTTTCCGCCGCATCTCTCTTTTCGCTGTTCCCCGCTACTATCGAAGCCATGGCCGGAGTTGTGCAAAAAGGGCCGCCGGGAGCGATATATCCGTACAGGTAGCCTCCCGGCAAAACGGTCGTTCCGGGGTGGAAGAGGATATTCTGTCCGGCAACCAGGGTGGCGCTTCCACCGCTCTGAACGTTGAACAGGATCGGGCTGCCTGCAACCGACAGGGTTTGCGTAGCATTGAAACAACGGCTGTCGGTAATATTGAGGGTTGGAAGCGCAAGGCTGGCCGGGATCCCGACTTCCACGTCGTCAATGCAAACGCCTCTTCCCCATTTCGCGTTTCCTTCAAAAGCAATGTAGTAATAGTCGGGCGCAACGGGGAGTGCTATCGTTTCATGGGTCCAGGTGGTGATGCTGGCTGTATAGGTGGCCAGCAGCGTCCAGGTGGTGCCCGGGGAGGTCTTGTAATAGACTGAAAGCTGATCCTGTGTGCCATACCATTCGGCCTGTGTGTGCCAGAAACTGAGCTGGGGGCTGGAGATGGAGGTCAGGTTAAGCAGGGGGGTGATCATCCGCGTTTTATTGTCGGCGGAATTGTTGTCTTTCAGACAGGCATCATAGCTTCCCCCATGGGCCGTTGCAGGATTGCTGCCGCCGTTGCCGGCAACAAAGATCCAGTTTACCCCTGAACTGTTCACCTGCGTCTGCGTCCAGCAGTTTGGTATCGCCCCGCCGTTTTCAAAACCTTCCGTCCATGGAAAGGTGGAGATGGTGCAGTTGGCCACATTGATATAGTCCGTCTTTGTTTTTGTGTCTGAACCATTCGCGTTGGTGGCGGTCAGGGTAACTGTGTAGAGGCCGGGGGCGGAAAACTGCACCTGCGGGTTCTGGGAGGATGAACTTGTTCCACCGGAAAATGTGACTGTTGCCGGGCTGAAGGTCCAGTACCATGCGGTCGGGAAATTCGCCGACAGGTCGGAGAAGATCACCGGGCGGGCAACCATGGGATTGGTGGTTGATGCCGAAAAATCGGCGACCGGGGGAACCGTGATGCTGTAACAACTGATGGCAGCCGCCCATCCCGCCCTGGTAATGCTTCCATCCGAATGAAACCGGAAGGTGAGTGCGCCCGGTGTGTTTGATGCGGTGACCGTTCCGGGGCTGGCAGTGCCGAAATATTTGCCGATCAACGGCGCCGAAGAATTAATGCCGTTGTAGATCGTCAGGGTATCCCTGTTCAATTCTGTGGCGAAGGAGGTGAAGGCAAACCTGATCTGCGCCCCGGTGGTGTATGGATGGAATGTTTCGGTAAAGGTTTCGTCATCCTGGTAGTTGGCCGACGGGCCGCCTGAATCGTAAAAAGTGCCGGTACAAGTGGTAACAGACGCGTTGGTCATCTTAAATACCGGTTGGATGACGGTGATATAACCGCTTTTGGTGATCGAGTCTGATTTGCCGGGGATCGCAACGCTTAGGGAAACATCGTAGGTACCCACGGTTAAATAGGTCACCGGGGGAGGAGCCTGGCCGCTGAAAGATGAAGGAGTCCCCCCGGGGAATGACCAATGCCAGGCAACGGGGTTGCACATCGACTGATCGGTGAAGGCGACCGTATTTTCGGAAGCAACGGTTGTGGGCGTGGCGGTGAAAGCTGCAATCACATCCTTCACCGTGATAAAGCCGGGTTTGGTTTCAATGTCACTTGTTGTGCCATCCGATACGGTGAGTGAAACATCATAGATACCGGGTGTATTGTAAAAGATGACCGGCGGATTCTGCCCTGCGTAAGACGCGGGGGTGCCGCCCGGAAAGCTCCATGTCCATGTTGCAGGCCCTCCTGTTGACATATCCGTGAAGGTGACCCCCGAACCGGTGCAGAGGGTGTTGCTGCCGGCGGAAAACCGGGCATTCAGCCCCAGGACAAAGGGTGATACATAGGTCATGTAGACTCCTCCCCGGTTATCGGTCCAGCATGGATAGACTTTCCCGCCTTTGGAGGTGATGCCCAGGTAATCTCCCATGTATCCATCGGCGAGACCCGGAATCGGAACAGGGGTAAAGGCCACATCGCTCACCCTGAAGTCTGTCCAGCTATTGCCGGCATCGGTCGAGCAGGCCACAAATGCCTCGCACTGGGTGGCTGAAACATTCCGGTCGTCATAAAACACCACGCTCAGCGCTCCCGTTTCGGCGTCGCAGCTGATCCATGGGAACCAGGCTTCCTTCCCCGCCGCATTCGGCCCCTGGTTGACCCGGACCGGTACCGACCAGCCCGATCCTCCGTCGGTCGACCGGATCATGTAGACACTCTTGTTGGTTCCCGTGTTTATGCCGGGAGTGCCGACATTCGTCCAGACGATATAGATGTTGCCATTGTTGGGGCCACCGCTTACATCCACGGCCATGACCGGATAGGAATTCACCCTCTGGTTTTTCAGCACTCCCGTTTTCCGGATCCCCCTGATGTTGGAAATGACCCTGACCGCAGCCTGGAAGGTGGCGCCGCCATCAGTCGATTTTGCAAACCCGATGGCTTTTTCATCACTTGGCCAGGTGTCGTAAACCACCCACGCCGCATACACCTCTCCCGCGGGGCCTGTCTGAAGATTCACCCCCTGGTCGAGATATCCCGCATTGACGGCTGAACTGATGTTCAATGGCGTACTCCAGGAAACGCCTTCACTGGTTGAACGGGATATTTTAATTTCACCGTCGTCGATTCCGCCAAAATCAGTCCACGCCACATAAACGTTGCCTTTATAAGGGCTTGCTGTTGTATTGTCGATCCACAGGTGATTTTTATCGGCAAGGTCGCCGGGATTTGGCGCAACTGTCGCCGCTGTCCAGGAAATTCCGTTGTCGGAAAAAGCAATTCCCTGCCCGGATGAACTGTTGATAAAATTAACATATTCGCGGCCGTTCAGCCCGATGGCGGTTGCCGGGTCGCCTCCGTTCGATCCGCCTGCGCCGTAAGGACTTCCCGCCCAGCCGATGCCGGCATTGGCCGAATGGAAATAGTCGGCGCCGTATATTGTCCCGTACGTGCTCCCGTCCCAGGATGTTGAATTGTTCGAATTCAGGATAAAATCTGCGTTCCCGGGGTCGATGAAAACGGAGTTTTCACTTTCGGTGACACTGGTGAGGGTGGTAACCGGGATGTCGGGTGAGTCGGTCGTTCTTACACCGCGTGCCACGATCCGGCTTCCCTTGAAAACCGCGGGTGTCAGCGGGATGGAAGGGTTATACGGGGCCAGCCCCTTTTCCGCCATCTTCATCCAGTACTGTAAGTTGTCCACCCGGGTATCCGGCTGGTCATGGATGCCCCTTCTTGACAATACAGGGTTCGCCTGCTGACTGTAAACAGAGGAAACCAGGAGAAATAAACAGGTAAACCACAGGGAACCTGTTACCCTTGTTTTATTTACCACAAATTCGTTATGATGCATGGGTTTTGCCTCCTCCGCTATTGATTACAGTTCATCCTTTTCAGTCCTACCCCAAAGATAACTGATTAATGTGAATCAGGGGTTGAAACTTGGTTACTTAAAATGCCGGAGGCATGGCATTATTGCATCATTTCCCCGGCCCAAAGCTTTTCAAGGAAGATTTTCCGGGGAAGAACCGTAATGTTGTCAATTTGCCTGGGATCGGGGCCATTGCTGACGAGAATCAGTTTTTTCACGGCGTATTCATCGGAAAAGCTCTTTAATCCTTTAAAATGACGGGAGTTGGCATTTGTAGTTGCTTTAACCTCTCTGGCTACCTCATGGTCACCAAGTACAAAATCGACTTCCGACCCAGACGCTGTGCGCTAATAATATAATGGATAGTCCAATCCGGAATAACGACAATGCGCATAGAGTTCCTGGTAGATGAAATGCTCGAAAGTCATGCCGAACGATTCACTGCCTGCTTCGATTTTACCTACCTTTTGCAGGAAATTTGTTAACCCGACATCAAAATAGTAAAATTTTGATGCCTTAATTTCGTCTTTCATGTAGCTGCCAATATATGCCGATGTCGCCATCCCCCTTTCATGTTGAAGGAAATGGATGCCAATGAAAAACCGTGCAGCGGTCCGTTTGGCGGACCGCTGCACGGTAATGAACGTCACATTGAAAACTGTTTATTGATATGGTTCCCGGGGAAAGGAGATGGTTATTTCACGAGTTTCTGCACGATCCTGATGCCATCGGGTGAAGTAATTCTGAGCAGGTACATTCCATGGGCCAGCTGACTCAAATCCATCTGAACCTGGTTCTCCCCCCTGGTTAATTTAAAGGGCTGACGTACCACAACCTGGTCGTTCAGGTTGCATATCTCGGCAATTCCATCTACCGCGGAAAGGACCGTGATACTGAGATTCAGGAGATCTTTGACAGGGTTGGGATAAATTGTGAAACTTGCCACGACAGAGGTTTCACCTATTCCCAGGATGCTATAGCCTGTGTGGGTCATGGTTACACTTGCAACCGGGCTGGCAGCACTGAGGACAACTTTAACGAGGTCGCTGGTGGTATTGGGCAGCTCAGGTTTGAGGAAATAGGTTCCATAGGCCAGCCCGCTGAAATTAAAGTTGCCGGATGCACTCACCCTTCTGTAGCCAATGGTTTCACCCTGTTCGTTGGTCAGAAGCATGGTGGCCAGTTCAACCGTACCTGATTTCAGTCCGGTTTTATTTATCTGGCCGTTTATTACCCCCTGCCCGGAAAGCAGGAGCATGGAGTGTACAAGGTTGATGTTATAGGGATTCTGCGATTGGCCAAGATGAATAACCGTTGCCTGCTGCCAGTGGAAAACATCTCCAAAATAGGTGGGAAGATATCCGCCGACCGAATCAAAGGGGAGCGCCCAGATCACATAATCACCACCGGGCACATATGGGAAGGTATATGCACCGAAGGGATTGAGGAAACAGGAGGCAACGAACGGAGGGTTCACGAGTGAGGTGTCAACACTGAATATCATCACCAGTCCGTGATTCATGGGGATATTCCCTGCAAAAACCTGTCCGTAAACCTGGTGGATATTGTTGCTGTCGCCTACCAGGATCTGCTGAAGGCTGGTCCAGGCGCACTGGCTTGAATCCTGGCGGATGGTAGAAAGGGTAACTGCATACCAGCCCGGGGCTGCGTAAACATGGTCAACGTTTTTCCCGGCGCCGAAGGT
>CAIKNA010000267.1 GCA_903828645.1 uncultured Bacteroidales bacterium | reverse complement strand
TTGTATTCAGCCCTCGTGCGATTGGGTTGCTGCCGGCCTGCGTGGAGGTCCAGAACATCGTTGCGGCCGGATTACCGGAAGAAAACGCCCAGGTATTGTTGATGTAATAGATTCCATTGACGAGTGTATTGAATCCATTGCCATACTTGAGGAAATCTGCTGCAATTCCATCTCCCGGGCTTTTACTGGCTGTGAAATCTATCAGTCCCTGCCACTCAATGGTGGTAGGCACATGCCACCCCGGCATACAAAGATCCTGGTAACCGAGTGCAGGATCTTCATATTGCATGAGCTCATCCCATTGGTAGAGCATGTCGCTGGCTGTACACTGGGTTACATCCTGCCGCAGGCAATACTTTTCAGAATAGCAATTGTCCGATTGCGGAAGATCTTTGCTTGTCAGGGTCCCAAAAGCCAGGTTTGCGGTCATCCAGCACCTGGCCGATGCTCCTGTTCCAATCAGCATGGTGGTATACGACAATCCATTGGTCCTGACATCCATGATGGAACTCGTGCCGCACTGGATAAAAGCAGGAGCAGGTTTTACCAGGATGGTGAGTGATGCCGTGTTTTCACATTGATATTGATTAGTGTAGGTGTAGGTAATCAATTTGTTTCCTGCTCCACCGGCATTTTTGGGGTCAAATGTAACGTTATCGGGAAAGTCTGTACCTCCCATTGAGTATTTGCCTCCGATTGGCAGTCCCCATTTCATCCTGATCAAACGACCTTGGGTGGTTGTGACAATATCCTCGCATTGTTTCACAGTCACCACCGGTTTTGGCCGGATGGTGAGGGTCTGTGTCTGGTCTGGTCCGTCGCCGCAGCCATTATGACCTCGCACATGAACCACGGCAACACCCGTGTAACTGCCATCCCAGGTGATGCTGACTTCGAAATGTGCGGCAGGATTGACGGCAACGAGGGATGCTGCTGCTGAAGGTGCCACACTCCAGTAATAATCATCAGCATTTAATATTGGATCAATGGAATATTGCATGGACTCATTCTGACAAACATTTGGCAATGAAGGGGAAATTGCACCAGCTGGTGACGGGACAGGGTTGACCGGAACTGTAATCGGAATGGCAGTGCCCAGACATCCGGCAAGCGTGGGAGTTATGCTGTAAATGACCTGCCCGCCGAGAATGGAATTGTTCAGCGTCAGCAAATCATTGATATTGGTGCCGGAACCTCCCGCAGGACAATTGAGGATATTGGTGCAGTTTCCGGGAAGAACGGTCCATGTAAAACTGGTCCCTGGTAAAGATGCGGTAAAGGTATTATTCAGGTCCAGGCTTGTCAAAATTCCTGTGCAGATGGAGGAGGGAGGGTTAATCAGCGTGATCACCGGGATGGGCTGAATGACCACATAATAAGCTGTCCGGGGGGAACGGCTGCAAACCGGCTGGGATGTAACCGCTTCTGCATAGTAAGTATAGGAGCCGGGCACAAGAACAGTTGTAATATAGGTTGGGTTTGTCCCCAAAGAATTTCCTCCCGCAGGCGCATCCCACCATTCAACGGTAGCCCCGGAACCGACAATCGCTGTCAGTGTAACAGACTGTGAACCACATTGAGTGACGTTTGTTATACCTGCCGGTGGGGCGGGAGCATTGAAAACCTCAGCAAGAACGGCTGTCAGGCCCGGGCTAAGACATCCGGTTGTGAGGTTTCTTGACATGGCATAATAGGTTGTTGTTGCTGACAAGTTTGGTGTTGTAAAACTTGTATTGCCCGAAGTACCTGTTTGCACCAGGATTGTCCCCGCGGCATCCGAATACCAATCGACAACCTCGTTGTTGAGTACTGTTGCATTGATGGTTACCATACCGGAACCACATCGGTTGGCATTGATCCCGGCCGGGTTGGGCGGTTCTGCGTTATGCTGAACCAGGATTCCTGCTGCAGAACTATTCGCTGCGTACCACCATGTGTTGATAGTATTGATATTGCCCAGGCAGTCTTCCCACTTATGACAGCCATCCGTGGGCGTAACAATTGAAGGAACGCATCCGGGGCTGGTATTTGTCCCGCCACGGCACGTAGTCGAAGTTTTATTAACCTCGCTGTCATCCCAGTACATCCGTGGCGTTTGCACTCCTGTGGTTGGCCGCACCAGGGTCACCTTCAATCCCTGGTCGGTATAATTTGGGTTTGCGGTATATTCAACGTCGTATAACGGAAGATTGGTCAACCCGTTCAGGTAATTGATCGACATGGTGACCGGAGTTCCGTCGGCAACAGGAACGGCCGGCGAACCTCCGTCGAATCCATTCCACGGGATGATATTCGAGCCTGAAACAACTGCAACCTGTGTGAAAATTTTGTTGGCGTAGGGTAATGGCAGTTCAAGTGTGATATCCACATTCCCGTCTTTGGTTACGCTGAAAGTGATATTTTCATTCCCGCTGCAGGGAGGATCAGCAGGCGTCATCGTAGGTGCCGGATTGCTGCTGATTGTTCCGGGAGTTCCGTTTGGATAAACCAGCTGATCAGGATCGTTCAGGAAAACCTTATAATCAGGAAACTTGTAATTGCCCGGCTGTGATTTCCTGGCCAGGAGCGGATCCACGATGTTCTGCACTCCCTTGGGATTGCAAAAAACCATAAAAGTCCCAGCCAGCATTTTGTTGAAGTCGATCATTGTTACGATGCTGTCATTCGATAAAACATAAACACTTCCGGCGAAATGCTTATCCGGATTAGGGGTCACGCTGACCGAATTAAACTGCCATGATTTTGACCAGACCCGTCCATCCTGAGCATCAGCTGGAACCGGTGGGGATTGGTATCCGCTTTTTAAAACAGTGATGTCGAAATAGAATAAGTTGCTGCTGACGGCAGTGTTTTGTCCAGCTAAATTAGTCGTGAAAAATTCAATAAACCAATCCCCGGTCATTGTGGGGACAAACTCAAACGGAGTATACCCGCCTGAAGCCGGGAAAGGGCCTGCATAGGCATGACTGATATCCTGGATATATCCGGTTCCTGCCCCGGAAGGAACCGTTCCTGTAAACGATATGTTATACGGGGATGCAGGTTCGTGAATGTTGAATTTTACAACATCGGTATTCGTCTCTTTCTGGAACCCGAATAAAATCTTTTCGGAAGTGCTTTCAATATGGATATAGAGCCTGTATTCTGCAGCAGCATTATAATTTGCGAAGGTACTGTATAATGTTCCTGTTGTTAAGGCAAGGCTTCCGTAAGCGCCGGTCCCGCCAGGTGTCAGGGGCGCAGTACCTAAAGGAATAACCTGTTTTGTTCCTTCCCCGTTTGATTCTAATGCCCAATTCACAAGGAAAAAGATTAAAATCCAGGCAATTTGTGCGCATTTAATTCTAAAATGCATGTACATAATATTCTTAAAGGACCGAATCAAGGGACGAAGTTAATAAATTTCCCCACCTAACAAACCATATCATGAAAGTTTTTGTTCCGTTTTAGTCCTTCACACACCTTACCGAAAATGCATTCGCTTTGCTGGCAATGTAACCTGATACGCTGGGGGTCAATGAATTGAGCCCATTTGCCTGGGAGCTGCCCGTGGTAACTGCGTGCGAAGTCCAGAACATGGAGCCGGTCACGGCAGCTACGTTAAAAGACCAGTATTGTCCGAAATAATAGATCCCGCTGGTGAGGCCATTAAAACCTGAGCCGGAACCAGATTCTTTCAGAAAGCTACCTGCCTGTCCGTCACCCTTGTATTCATCAATCAGCTGCTCCCATTCTGCTTTTGTCGGCACATGCCATTCGGGGGGGCAAAGTCCCTGTGCGCCTTCCGATGCATCATAAAGCATCAGTTCATCCCATTGATAGGCCCCTCCCGAATGATCGCATTCACCCGAGACATTGCCTGCACAGTATTTTTCGGCTACGCAGTTGTCTGTTTGAATCACCAGTTCACCAACATTCTTTCCATAATTAAGGTTCCTTGCCATCCAACACTTTGCGGTAACCCCGCTTCCCACCCGGAAGGTGGGATAGGATTGTCCGTCCCGGATATCGGTGAGCACTGCAGTCTGGCAGGTCACCCCGGCATTGGAGGGGTATACCTTTATCTCTTCTGATGCGGATGCACTGCAGCCAAGTGAATTGGTGTAGTGAAAAGTAACCGGGTAGGGTGTACCATTGGCAATGGCTATGACCTGATTGTTTGATGGATCAAAGACATACTTCCCGCTCCCTGCAGGAGATTCTGATACACCGATCCCTTCATAGCTGCCCGCTGTCCCTAAAGGTTGCCCGCCTTTTAAGGCAATTGGTTTGCCGTTTTTAGTAGTCTTCAGGTCGTTGCAAACAAGTAAAACGACTGCCGGCGATGGCTTTACAAGGATGTTGAAGGGCAGCGAAAAACCACTGGAACCACAAAGGCCTGACGCCGTAAACAACAATTGTGCACTCCCGGTATAACCATTGCTCCAGTTAACAATACATGACTGGCCTGTTCCCGCGGTATTGCCGGCATTAACTGGCAATACGGTCCAGTGAAAGGATGTTGCAAGCGGATCGGGATTTTGTAGGGTGTAGTTACTCCCCTGGTCGGCCTGGCATACAGAATTATTTCCGATGATGGATCCCAGGGCAGCAGGGAGCGGTGTAACTTGCTGGAATTGCTGGGCATCTCCGCTGCATCCATCTGAATTTATCAAGGTGTAGGTGATCTGGCTTCCATTTGGCGCAACCGCCGGTGTAAAAGTTCCAGCGACCGGGTCGACGCCGGTTCCGGAATAGGTGCCGCCGGCAGGGAGGCCACCGGATAAGGAAACCGGGGTGGCTGACACACAAACAGGGGCAAGGGCATCAAATGTTACCTGCGGGGAGACATTGACAATCAGTGTCTTTGAGTCGGAGTTGGTACAGCCAAATCCATCGACCCAGGTGTAGGTGATGTTGTGCGGTCCAACGCCCGAGGAGGGATCGAAAAAACCGGTTACCGGATTCATCCCGGTTCCTGTATACATGCCACCGGGAGGGCTCCCTCCTGTCAATAAGTAAGGGACCATGTTGACACAGGCAGGTGTGGGCTGTTCCAGGGTGACCAGGGGAAGAGGATGCACCACTACATCGACTGATGCATTTCCCTGGCAACCATTGTTGTCAGATACAGTAACGCTGTAAGGGCCTGCCGTGGTCACCGAAATTGTTTGTGTCGTTGCCCCGGTTGACCAGAGATAGGAACTGAAATTATCCTGAACGCTGAGTTGCTGTGAGGAGCCTGCGCAAAAACTTGTTAATCCGGAAATGGAGGGGCTGACAAAAGGGTAATTGGTTAGTTGAATATCGTCGGATAAAATACATCCATGATCGTCGACGGTGACCGACCAGGTACCCGGCGTATTGACAGTAATCGTTTGAACCCCGCTCAGGTATGGGTTCCCGTTGTAATACCAAGCATAGCTTGAACGGTTGGGCCCGGCATTGAAAGTAACAGGGGAACCTGTGCAGACCGTCAGGTCCGGTCCAAGGTTCAGACTGGCAAAATCGGTAAAATACCCGTAGGAACATCCTGATTTCCCGGCATTGTAGGTATGGATTACCCCCATGTGAAAAATATCCTGTGAATTGGCCAGAACATGAGGTCCAACCCCCAGGACATTCACATCAAGATCGACCCGCGCGTATACAAATCCCGCTACCCCGGGTACAGGGCTGAACATCGAACCAGTTATAATCGTGGGATCCGAATCCATGGTGAATGAAAACTCGGCTCCGGCTTTGGTGAGAATGATCAGTTCAAACGAATAGGGTCTTGTTCTTGTAAAAGCCACCTGTGTCGAACCGGTACAGTCCATTGCAGGCAAAAGCGCCGAACCAGCCTCACAACCGTAACCGGTGAGATGCCACACGTAAACGGGATGATCGGTTTGCACATAGGAACATAAGTTTGAGGCTGTCATGTTGAAGTCATAGGAATCGCCGGCATTGATCGTGGTCATCAGAATTCCGTTCACACTTACATTGGTGTTGTTGGCAGTTGCAGTTACAAAAACCCAGTCGTTGACAGTATTGTTTGTATATCCTCTTACAACAATATACGACATCCCGATGATGGTGACAGGAACGATCTGGTCACCGGTAAGGTCGTAGCAACCTTGTCCCGGGTATTCGTCGGAATCATCCTTCACAGTGATTGCCACAGGTTTATCAGAAGTAACGGTCGAACCCATTAAATGATCGAGTCCAAGTTGCCCCGAAGCCTGGGCACTGTAAACCTGGCCTTTATTCAAGCTAACGGTGAATAACAACCCTGCCGCGTGCCCGACGATTTCCTTTTTTGGTGTGATGGAAACTGTTGTCTGGTCTTCGGTAGCAATAATATCAAAACTTGTGTATGCAGAAGGGGTAAGGGGGGCATGATTGTCCATGACACTTTGAGAAGGTATGTAAAAGGATGTACCAAGGGCATTGTTGCCTTTCAGGGTGAAAATTTCCGGATTTGACGGATGGGAAATCTCATAATAGACAGTAATGGGTACGTCGGAATGAATGTGTAATCCCAGGTTCAAAGGCATGTCCGGCGGTTTGCATTCAATCTGATCCTTGAGCGAGGTCAGGTCAACAGCCCACGTTGAATTTGCCGGGATGAGGTTGCTGATGACCGGGAAATTTGCTTCGGTGTTGGCAGGCTCCGAAATCGTCACGTTTGCACTCTGGCTGAACGAGGTGAGACGCAAAAACATTGGCTGATCTCCATGTCCTGAAGTCACTTCAGGAGCAGCAAACCAAAAATCCGTATTGGTTTGTGAAAAAGTGGTTAAATTGAAATAAATGAGTACCAGTGCAAGTAAATATTTTTTTACCATCCCCGGGTTTTCCTATTTTTTGTAAATTTACTAAAAAAAAGCGATGGTAACCCGCAATGAACATGATTTAATAGGGGAGATGCCGATTCCCGCCGATGCACTTTATGGAATTCATGCAGCCCGTGCGAGGGCAAATTTTCCGGATGAAACAAGGTTCCATATCGAATGGTACAAAGCACTCGGATTGGTTAAAAAAGCCTGCTACCAAACAGCCGAAGCCTATGAGAATGCCATGCTGGAAAAGTTTGGTCAGCCTGCTGCCAACCCTCACCCGGATCGTCCGGACGTGTCGCATTTTACCTATCTCATTCATGCCGCAGCCGAAGTTGCCGAAGGAGAGTATTTCGATTCGTTCATTGTACCTGCAATGACGGGAGGTGCCGGAACCAGCATCAACATGAATGTCAATGAAATTATTGCCAATGTGGCGTTGATGAATATGGGCGAAACACCCGGGAATTATGAGCTCATCGACCCTATCGAGCAGGCCAATAT
>CAIKNA010000266.1 GCA_903828645.1 uncultured Bacteroidales bacterium | reverse complement strand
GCATCCCGAGCGCTTGAAAATCTGACAGTTATCCCGTTTCCGAGCGAAAGACTATAGCAATTCCGCTTTGCGTAAATGCTTGATACTTCGGGACTTGTGATCTGTTTGAGTGTTATTTTCTTCATTTTTTGTCAGTTTTAGGCCATTTTAGGCCATTTTTCGATACTTGTAACGGACTGATGCTCAAATATATACACTTTTTTATTTGTCTTATAATTAATATTATGTTAAGTAGAAAATATAAAAATATCAGGAGAATATCCAAATTGGATGAGTCTCCTGATAAATCTTCTTCCCTACTTCTTTTGGATGGCGTTAATTTTTTCCTGCACGGATTTCACCTTATCCGGCTTATTTGTCCGTGAATAAATCTGTTTCAAAGTGAATAATGTATTTATATCGGCCGGTTGAAGCTCTGTTGCCTTTTCCAGATAAGGCAAGGCTTTTTCCAGGTAGCTGTCAGCTTCCTTTTTCAATTTATCAAACTTGGCCGTTTCCTCCAACGGTAGTTTTGTGGCTTCATCATTGATCGATGCCGCTTTATTAACATACAACGCTCCCAGGTTATAGTTTCCTTCAAAGTACTCGGGATTCAACCGGATTGATTTTGTGTAAGCCCCTATTGCATTATCAAATGCTGCAGCGCGTTGAGCGGGACTCTTGGTGGTATCATTGGAAATATTATCGTATATTGTTCCAAGTGCAAAGGCAACGGAATAGTTAGTCGAATCTTTTGCCATTGCTACTTTTAAGTTGCTCAACGCCTTGGGTGTGTTGTTAAAAGTCAGGTAAATATTTGTTTCAGCAAGAAACAGCCGCAGATCATTTGGGTAAGCCTGTTCTCCTATCCGAACATATTTTAAAGCGTTTGCTGAATCTTTATCCTGACGATAAATATCTGATAAAGTAATATATACAACCGGTGATTTATAGTTTGCCTTTAGCAATTTACCGTAGAATTGCTTTGAGGCTTCTTTCTCATTTGCAAGGGATGCACAGGTGGCAGCATTCAACAAAGAGATCGTATCAGAAACTTTTGCAAGTTCCAAAACTTCCGCTCCCCTGCCAAAATTGACCATTGCCTCCTTATATAGTTTTTTGTTGTAATTTTCAACAGCACTGTTGTAATAATTATTTCTCTGCCAATTCAACTTTGCAAGGATATCATCATAGTATTCCTTTTTAGGATCAAATTCAATCGCTTTGCGATACGACTCCAAGGCTTTTGAAAGTGGGTCAGCATCAAGTGCCTTGAATTTCTCCTCTTTGGTATTGGAAATTTCGAGGTACACATTCCCACGGATGAACCACGCTTTGGCATCCTGAGCAGTACTGGCATCCAGGATACATTGGTTGATTGCTTCCATAGCCTTGTCTAATTTTCCATCTTTCAGGTAATTGGACGCAGACTGCCGGACATTTTTCTGTCCGAATGCAATGGTAAAGGAGGTGACCAATACCAAAAGTAAGGCAACTTTTTTCATCGATTTGATTATTAGGATGACACTGTTGAGTTGATTTTTAGCCGGCAAAGATAAAAAATACCGGTTGATTATATGTTGCTTGGCACAAATTAATTTTCTGTTTCACCTTCATCTGTTCTATCATTCACAGCAGGTTGATCCGGCTGAATATCTGCCATCTCATCTTTCATGCCGGGATTTTCATCCATCAAATCATCGGCGATATCCGGTGATACTTCCACGTCAACCTTTGCCACAGCTGCAATGGAATCACCCTCATCGATTTTTATCAGGCGAACTCCCTGGGTTGCACGACCCATCACCCGGAGGTTTGCAACTGCCATCCGGATGATAACCCCGGAGCGGTTGATAATCATCAAATCATCGTTATCTGTTACTTCTTTCACAGCTATAACTGATCCTGTTTTTTCTGTAATATTCAGGGTTTTTACCCCTTTTCCACCTCGGTTTGTTATACGATAGTCGTCCAGATCCGAACGCTTCCCATATCCTTTTTCAGAAACAACCAAGACTTCACATTTTTTATCCAACGGAATGCAAATCATCCCGATAACCTCATCATCGGCACCAGCGAATGAGATGCCACGCACACCAGCTGCATTGCGTCCCATCGGACGAACGGTTTTTTCGTTAAACCTGATTGCACGGCCTGACTTTAACGCCATCACCACTTCGTCTGTCCCCTCGGTAAGCTTCGCCTCAAGCAACTGGTCGCCTTCATTGATGGTGATTGCGTTTATCCCGTTTTGACGAGGCCGGGAATAGGCTTCAAGGGAGGTCTTTTTTATGGTCCCTTTCTTGGTTGCCAGGATGATAAAATTACCTGAAATATAGGCTTCGTCTTTTAAATTCTTGACATTGATGAAGGCCCTGACCTTGTCATCCGGTTCAATGTTTACAAGGTTCTGAATAGCCCTTCCCTTGGAAGTTTTTCCACCCTCAGGAATTTCATATACCCTGAGCCAGAAACATTTACCTTTTTCAGTAAAGAATAACAGGTAGTTATGGTTTGTGGCTACAAAAAGATGCTCGAGGAAGTCCTCGTCACGGATATCGGTTCCCTTAACACCGCGTCCTCCCCTGTTTTGCACGCGGTATTCAGTAAGCGGAGTCCTTTTGATATACCCCATGTGTGAAATCGTGATAACTACATTTTCATCCGGAATCGTATCTTCAATTCTGAAATCTGATGCTGCATGTTCGATCTGAGATCTGCGCTCATCTCCGAATTTTTCTTTTACTTCCCTGAGATCATCCTTAATAATGTTCATCCTCAGCGATTCATCTGCCAGAACACTGTTGAGGTATTCTACCAGTTTCATCAGTTCCAGATACTCTGCCTTGATCTTATCACGTTCGAGACCGGTCAGCCGCTGTAAACGCATTTCAAGGATCGCCTTTGCCTGGATTTCACTTAACCCGAAGCTTGTCATCAACCCGGCTTTCGCCTCATCCGGTGTTTGGGAAGCCCTGATCAGTGCAATCACCGCATCAAGATTGTCAAGTGCTATGAGCAGCCCCTCCAGGATGTGAGCTCTTTTAAGTGCCTCCGACAGGTCAAATTTAGTTCTGCGGATAATTACCTCATGACGGTGTTCAACGTAATGAACGATCATATCCTTCAGCGTCAACATCATCGGACGCCCTTTGACCAGTGCGATGTTGTTTACATTGAAAGAGGTTTGCAACGCAGTCATCTGGTATAATTTGTTCAATACCACGTTTGTGATCGCTTCACGTTTGAGCACATATACGATACGAACCCCGTTGCGGTCTGACTCATCACGGATATCCGATATGCCGTCAAGTTTTTTATCATTGACCAGATCGGCGGTTTTCTTGATCATTTCAGCCTTGTTAACCTGGTAAGGCACTGAACTGACAATGATCCTTTCCCTTCCGTGGTCGTCCTGTTCAATTTTAGTCTCTCCCCGGATCACAATCCTGCCCCTGCCTGTCTCGAAGGCATCTTTTACCCCTTCATATCCGTAAATAATTCCACCGGTCGGAAAATCAGGAGCCTTGATGTACTGCATCAATTCAGGGATTGTGATTGCTCGGTTATCTATATAGGCTATAATGCCATCAGCAACTTCACCCAGATTGTGAGGAGCCATGTTGGTGGCCATTCCGACTGCAATTCCTGATGCACCATTTATCAGCAGGTTTGGAATCCGCGAAGGCATAACTGTTGGCTCCTTCAGGGTATCATCAAAATTCAGCTGATAATCAACAGTGTCTTTTTCAATGTCTGCAACCATTTCTTCTGCAATCTTCTGAAGGCGGGCCTCCGTATATCGCATGGCGGCAGGATTGTCGCCGTCCATGGAACCGAAGTTCCCCTGCCCGTCAACCAAAGGATAGCGTAAACTCCATTCCTGGGCCATCCTGACCATTGCATCATAAACAGAGGTATCACCGTGGGGATGAAACTTTCCGAGGACCTCCCCTACTATTCTGGCTGATTTTTTATAAGCCCGGTTTGAAAGAACACCAAGCTCATACATGCCAAATAATACGCGCCTGTGAACTGGTTTCAAACCATCCCGTACATCAGGCAATGCTCTTTGAACTATCACCGACATTGCATAATCAATGTAGGCGGTCTTCATTTGATTTTCAATATTTACCTGTACTATTTTTTCTCCCGATTCCATATCATCTCTCACCATTAATTATTTAACTGATATTCAGATACATAAAATATTTTTAATTATATTACGAAGGTAGTAAAAATCCCGTTTCCTACCACCTTCCGGCCATGAATTATTTTAGTGTCTTACTAACATGGGAATGTTAATAAATAAAGAGCATTAAACAATAATTTAGTAATTTCATCCGTACTTTTGGGGGCCTTGACATTTTATCTGTTTTGCAAAAGTGGTTCGATTTTTGTCATTTGAATGAACTTATATTGAAAAAGAGTATTTTATGGAAGCTAAATTTTCTCAACGGGTCAAAGACGTTTTAATATATAGCCGGGAAGAAGCACAGCGGTTGGGTAACGATTATATCGGCCTCGAACATCTGCTGCTTGGAATTATCCGGGAAGGTGATGGCCTTGCAATAAGGATCATGCGCAATCTCCGTGTCGATCTTGCTGAGGTCAGGAAAAAAGTTGAAATGGCAGTCGCCAGCCACAAGGAAAAGAATTCCGGTGGCGAGAACCTGCCATTGATCAAACAGGCTGAACGTGCCCTGAAAATTACCTACCTGGAAGCAAAAGTATTTAACAGCGAGTTGATTGGTACAGAACATCTGCTACTGGCTATTCTCAAAGATGAAAACAACCTTGTGACGAAGACATTTATAAGTTATGGGGTTAGTTACGAAATAGTCAAGGATGAGCTTAAAGCCATTCTGACTAACGGGAATGAAGAGACCCGGTTTAATCCCCAGGATATCCTGCCCAAGGATGAAGAGGATGAAGATCCTGAAGAAGGCGGAAAAAGTTTCAGCAGCAGTCCGAAAAAACCGCAGGATTCAAAATCGAAAACCCCGGTACTTGATAATTTCGGCCGGGACATTACAAAAGCTGCCGAAGAGGGACGACTAGATCCTATTGTCGGACGAGAAAAGGAACTTGAACGCATTGCGCAGATTTTGAGCCGGCGTAAAAAAAACAACCCGATTCTGATCGGGGAGCCTGGTGTTGGAAAATCAGCAATTGCTGAAGGGCTGGCGCTAAGAATAGTCCAGCGGAAAGTGGCCAGGTCATTGTTCAACAAACGCCTGGTTTCACTGGATCTTGCATCTTTGGTTGCCGGAACAAAGTACCGCGGGCAATTTGAGGAACGGATGAAAGCGGTCTTGAATGAACTTGAGAAGAACCCCAACATCATTGTTTTTATTGATGAAATACACACCATTGTGGGTGCAGGAAATGCTTCCGGTTCGCTGGATGCCTCCAACATGTTCAAACCAGCCCTCGCCAGGGGCGATATTCAATGCATAGGAGCTACCACACTGGATGAATACCGCCAGTACATCGAGAAAGACGGGGCACTTGAACGCCGGTTCCAAAAAGTACTGGTTGATCCTACTTCACCGGAAGAGACTGTCGAAATTCTTCACAACATCAAGGAAAAATATGAAGACCATCACCTTGTTACGTATACCGATGATGCGATAAAAGCATGCGTTTCCCTGACCAACCGTTACATCACCGACAGGTATCTTCCTGACAAGGCAATTGATGCACTTGACGAAGCCGGTGCAAGGGTTCATATTTCAAACATCAATGTTCCCCAGGAAATTATTGAGGTTGAGAACCAGATTGAAGAAACCCGCAAGCAAAAAATGCTGGCAATAAACAGTCAGAAATTTGAGGAAGCCGCCGACTTGCGTGACTCTGAGCGGAAGTTACAGGACAACCTGGAACGTGAAAAAAAGAGGTGGGAGGAAAGTGCAAAACTGAACCGTCAGACAGTTGCCGAGGAGAATGTTGCCGAAGTAGTTGCCATGATGACGGGTATACCTGTACAACGTATTGCGAAAAATGAGAGTGACAGACTCATTAACATGGAGGCTGAATTGGAAAATTCAGTAATCGGCCAGAATGATGCCATCAAAAAGGTCGTAAGAGCTATCAGACGCAACCGGGCAGGTCTTAAGGATCCGAACAAACCAATCGGGACCTTTATTTTCCTCGGCCCTACCGGAGTCGGAAAAACACATCTTGCGAAAGTATTGTCAAGATACCTGTTTGATACGGAAGATGCGCTGGTACGGATCGATATGAGTGAATACATGGAAAAGTTTGCCGTATCACGCCTGATTGGTGCACCTCCGGGATACGTCGGTTATGAAGAGGGTGGACAACTTACCGAAAAAATCCGCAGGCGCCCCTACTCTATTGTCCTGCTGGATGAAATCGAAAAAGCCCATCCCGATGTTTTTCACCTGTTACTTCAGGTCCTTGATGATGGCATGCTGACGGATAGTTTTGGACGCAGGGTCGATTTCAAAAACACAATCGTCATAATGACCTCCAATATCGGCTCCCGGCAGCTTAAAGATTTCGGGCAGGGAGTTGGTTTTGCGACATCAGCAAAACAGGCTGCCAGTAGCGACCACGCCAGAGGAGTTATCGAAAATGCCCTTAAAAAAGCATTCGCCCCGGAATTCATTAACAGGATCGATGATATTGTTATTTTTGATTCGCTTGAGCGTGAAGATATTCATAAAATCATTGACATTGAACTTAAACTCTTGTATAAACGGACTGAGGATCTTGGATATCATATTGTCATCACTCCTGCTGCAAAAGATTATATTGCAGAAAAAGGATGGGATGCACAGTTTGGAGCCCGTCCGTTAAAACGTGCAATTCAGAAATACGTTGAAGATACCCTGGCCGAAGAGATCATTAAAACAAAACTCACTGAAAATGACCTCATCACCGTAGACTACATTGCCGAGAAAGATGAAATCGTTGTAAACGTATCGAATATTGAGAAATCTGAAAAAGTTCTGTAAACTTTAAAACCGATATTCTCTTATAGAATCTTCCGAATAAGAAAAGAGGGCACCTTTCCGGGATGCCCTCTTTCTGTTAAGGAAACAAGTTTATAGGTTATATCCGATACCTGTTAACACCTAGAATTTGTAAACGTTATCCTCGATCAGTTTATCGGCAACTTTCCGGCGTGCCTCTTTGACATTGACCCCCGGCAGATTGACTAAAGTATCAATTGCATTTTTATAGGTTGCATGGAGTTCAGGAGAAATAAATGAATTTATGGCATCCGCTGCAGCTTTTCTGATTTTGTCCGCAGAATCATAAATAAACACATCAAGCATTGATCGATATATTCCTGAAGCGTCAATTCCTTTCATGTCTTCCATTTTCTGGATTCTCAATGCCATGGATTCAGCAATATATACTTCTATAATCATATCTGCCAGGTTGTTAAGGACCTCCTGTTCGAGCATCAATTTCTTGTCAAAATGGGTTGATGCACCATGTATCACAATAAGAATGAGGTTTTTAAAGTTTTTAAGGATTCTTGATTTTTCCTCAAAATAGGATTCACCAGGTTTGTTCTGGTGATTAATACTTGCAAGATCAGCAACCAGGGCACTGGCTTTTGCGAAAAGGTCAAAATCTCCTTTCAAGGCTCTTTTCATGGCAGTATCAACTACAAGCAGCCTGTTGATTTCATTGGTTCCTTCAAAAATCCTGTTGATGCGCGAATCACGGTAGCCCCGCTCAACCGCCATTTCAGCAGAGTAACCCATTCCTCCATGAATCTGAACAGCTTCATCAATCACAAAGTCAAGAACTTCGGATCCATATACTTTCAAAATTGCAGCTTCCACAGCATAATGGCTGATCCCTTCAACCGAAGCTTTGCCTTTGTCCATGCCAGTAACCTTGTAGTATTGAATCTGGTCATCAACGTCCTTGCTCAGACGATAAATCGCACATTCAAGGGCATATGTTCTGATTACCTGTTCGGCAAGTTTATGCTTAATGGAACCGAAAGAAGAGATCAGTGCGTTAAATTGTTTGCGCTCATTGGCATATTTCACTGAGTCTGTTATCGCCTTTTTTGAGGCACCCAATACATTTGCTCCAAGTTTTATACGCCCCATATGCAGGATGCTCAGGGCAATCCTGAAGCCTTCACCACGGTTGCCCAGCAGGTTTTCAACCGGCACTTTCACATCATTATAAAAAATCTGTGCCGTTGATGATCCTTTGATCCCCATTTTGTGCTCATCAGGATTCACAACCACACCCGGGTAATTCTTTTCAACAATAAATGCGCTGAGTACACGGTCTTTGTCAATTTTTGCAAAAACAACCTGGGTATCTGCAAACCCAGCGTTGGTGATCCACATTTTTTGACCGTTCAGGATATAGTGTTTTCCATCATCCGACAAAATGGCAGATGTTTTCCCCGAATTGGCATCACTCCCGGCACCAGGTTCAGTAAGACAATAGGCTCCGATTAATTCGCCGGTGGCAAGGCGGGTCACATAGTTCTTACGCTGCTCCTCGTTGCCGTAATACATGATCGGCAAGGTTCCTATACCGGTGTGAGCCATGAAAGCCACGGAGAATGAGTGACCAGCTCCAATAGTTTCAGCGGCAAGCATCTGCGTAACAAAAGATTGCCCGAAACCTCCGTATTCTTCCGGAATAGAGATTCCCATAAGGCCAAGTTCTCCGGCCTTTTTCATCGTACTCTTCATCAGGTTTATATCAGGGGAATCGATCTGGTCGATATTCGGATAGAGTTCAGTTTCAAGGAAATCCTGAATTGTCTGGGCAATCATCTTTTGCTCTTCATCAAATTGTTCAGGGATGAAAATATCATTGAATTGAATTTCATCCACGAGGAACTCACCACTTTTCAGTACTTTTCTATTCTCCATTTAATTAATTTTAAACACGTTATATTTTTAGCGATTGTACGATCAATTCAGCAATATCAAAATTCCTGACATCTTCTTCACGGTTCTTATATTTGATGCCATCTGTAAGCATGGTCATGCAAAAAGGGCAAGCAGTTGCGATCACGCTGGCATTTGTCCTCAGTGCTTCTTCCGTGCGTTCAATATAGACTTCCTTCTCTCCCTTTTCTGCTTCCTTGAACATTTGTGCACCCCCGGCTCCGCAACATAATGCAAAGCTTTTATGCCGCTCCATTTCCACGACATTGGCAGTGAGGCTCTTCAGAATTGAGCGGGGTTCGAAATAGATATCATTGGCACGGCCAAGATAACATGGGTCATGAAAGGTAACAGAAACATTGTCCAAAGCCTGTGGATCAATTCTTAGCTGGCCTTTAACGATACACTGGTCAAGAAACTGCAGATAATTGAACACTTCAATGTCAGAGCCAAGATCGGGATATTCATTTTTGAAAATATTGTAACAATGCGGGCAAATGGTAATTATCTTCCGGATGCCGTATGTTTTAAAAACCGCTATATTTTGAAGTGCCTGCATCTGGTAAAGCATTTCATTTCCAGCCCGGCGGGCAGGATCTCCGGTACAGGATTCTTCTTTGCCGAGCACGGCATAACTGATTTCCAGGTAGGTCAATATTTTGACAAAGGCACGGGTCACCTGCTGGTACCTGTCATCGAAAGCCCCGGCACAGCCAACCCAAAATAGGAATTCGGGTCGTTCACCTTTTGCGAACATATCGGACATCACGGGGACTTCAACTTTGCGGACTTCCATCTGAAATGTGACCGGTTAATTCATATTCATTTCAATATTCTTTGCCCACAACAAACGATCATCGGGCGAAAATTGCCATGGAGCACCGTTATTTTCAATGTTGCTGAATAACCCCTTGATCAATCCCGGAGCAGATGCCTCTTCCATTACAAGGTATCTGCGCATGTCGACGATCAGAACAGGGTGGTTGATGTTTATCGGGCACTCCCTGGCGCAGGCGTTGCAGGTGGTACATGCCCATAACTCCTCTTCTGAAATATAATCCCTTAATAGTGATTTGTGATCAGAAAAAGCAGTTCCGTTTTTTACCATCCCCGGTCCCTTTTCCTTCATCCTTGCACGGACATCCATGATGATTTTTCGTGGTGACAACCGTTTGCCAGTAATGTTGGCCGGGCAAACGGAGGTACAACGACCACATTCGGTACAGGCAAGGGAATCCAGGTAATTTTTCCAGGAAATATCCTCTGCATCCTTAATTCCAAACCGTTCTGTGGTCAAGCCAGCGGGTGGGGGCTCAATTGGTGTGTTCGGGTCAAGCATAAATTTCACTTCACGGGTAATGTTATCCATATTCGGCAACTTACCCAACGGGTAAAGTCGTGACAAAAAAACATTGGGAACCGACATGAAGACATGAAAATGCTTTGAATAGGGCAGTATGTTTGCAAAAATAAAAATCAGCAAAATATGTGACCACCAGCATGTTTGGTAAATCATTCCGATTTGTGAAGATGAAAATCCAGAAAGAATTCCGGCGAAGAGGCAACTTACCGGATAAACTCCCGTCATGGTTTGCTCATTTGCAATATTTCCGGCATAATAGGCCATATTCATTCCGAGGAGTGAGACCATCAGCAGCAGAATCATGGACAAAGCAAGATTTGCATCCATGTGTGAGACGGATTTCATTTCAATGCCTTCAAAACGTTTGATATGAAAAAACAACCTTCGGGATAAAAAAATAAGAATGGACAAACCCACCAATAGTCCGAAAATATCTCCTGAAGCACTCGTCAGAGAGTAAACCGGGCCGAGAAACTTTAAAAAATGTTCGGTTCCCCAGAGGCCGTCAACGATCATTTCAATGCTGCCAAAGGCGATAATACAAAACCCCCAGAAAACCAACGCATGAAAAAAACCGATAACCGGACGGCGGAATATTTTTGTCTGGCCAATGGCTACGTCTACCATAATCCACAGGCGTCTTGCGAAATTCCGGATGGGGAATGCAGGTCTTGTAAATTTAAAAAAACGTATGAAACGGCTGATGGTGAAACTGAATATCCCAATCGTGACGAGCAGCGTAATCGCGAAAACAAGTTGTTTAACAACCATGACCGGTCTATTTGCCCTTTAATTCTTTAACTGCTTCCACAAGTTTAGGGAGAATCTTGCTGGCATCGCCAACAATTCCATATTGGGCAGCAGAAAAGATCGGAGCATCCTTATCCGTGTTGATAGCCACAATGAATTTTGAGGAACTTACTCCTGCAAGGTGCTGGGTGGCACCGGAAATGCCAACTGCAATATAAAGATTAGGGGCGATTATTTTGCCAGTCTGGCCGGTATGCTCTTCGTGGGGCC
The DNA here is from genome assembly GCA_903828645.1 of uncultured Bacteroidales bacterium. Taxonomy (GTDB): domain Bacteria; phylum Bacteroidota; class Bacteroidia; order Bacteroidales; family FEN-979; genus CAIVAT01. Next base: position 27,959 of record CAIKNA010000266.1, on the reverse strand, counting down.
TCCATCCTTCATCGGAGACCGGACGTGAACAGGCCGTCGCAGCACCAAGAAGTTCTGCCAGTTCCACAATTGGGCCCCAATTTTCCGCAGATTTCATACCACGGCCACCGGAAACCACTACATCGGCATCCGTAAGCAATATTTTCCCGCTTAGTTTCTGAACTTCATTGACCTTGGTTTTAACAGAGGCCAACTCCAGATCGATGGCTGCATTTTTCACAATTGCCTTATTCTCTGTTTCAATTAATTCAAAAGAGTTTTGTGCCAGGGTCAGAATTTTAACATCGGTTTTAATGGTCAGGTTGCTGAATGCATTTCCGGAATATACCTTCGTATATACGATGAATGGAGTGATGCTTAGTGGCAGTTTGCTGACTCCTGATCCAAGACCTGCTTTAAGGATAACCGACAAACGCGGTGCAATTGCTTTCCCTGAATTGTTATTGGAAAGAACAACAACGGTGGCTCCTTCCTGTTTTACAAAACCAGCAATTAACGCTGAAAATGCCTGACCGTCAAAAACATCGAAGTGATCGTTCACCGCGTTGATGATTTGTGCAGCGCCAAATTTTCCAAGCTTCTCCAATTCGCTGTTTTCAACGTTCCCGATTGAAAGTGCAACAGCTTGGGTACCCAGCATCTCTGCAAGTCTGGCTCCATAGGAAACAAGTTCAAAACTTAATTTTTTGAATTTCCCGTCCCAATTTTCTACAAAAATTAAAACTGACATATATCTGTTTTGGTTTTATCTGTTCAGGTTAAATAATTTTAGCTTCATTTTGCAACAATTCGATCAACTGCCGGGGGTTTTCAGGATCAATAAACCTGCATGCAGCGCGGGGTTTCGGCATCTCAAACTTCACTACTTCCGTTAATGAATCCACTGCCACAGGGTCAACAACCTTAAGCGATTTTGTACGGGCCATCATGATGCCACGCATAGCTGCAATGCGGGGTTCTTTGGCAATTCCTTTCTGAACAATTGCAACAGCCGGCGCAGGCACTGTCACAATTTCCTTTCCACCATCAATTTCACGGGTTATACAGAATTGCCCGTTGTCAATTTTTACGCTTGAAACGGAAGATAATGAAGGATAGTTTAAAAATTCAGCCAGCATCCCCCCTACCGATGATCCATTGAAATCACTAGATTCGATTCCGCAAAAAATCAGATCGTATGATTCATTCTTTAATACATGGGCCAGTTGGGCTGCCACAAAATAAGCATCGTCAGGATCGGCATTGATCCTGATGGCATCGTCGGCACCGATAGCCAGCGCCTTGCGAATTGTCGGTTCTGAACCCACAAGACCAACATGTGCAACTGTTACTGTTTGAATGTTGTTTGAAGCATCATCCTTTAGTTCGAGTGCTCTCGTAAGTGAAAGTTCATCCCAGGGATTGATGACCCATTGAATTCCAGTCGTATCCAGCTTTTTAAAGTCATCGATGAATTTGACTTTTGTTGTTGTATCGGGAACCTGGCTAATGCAAACTAATATCTTCATTGAATTAATGGTTGGTTGTAAATAAACTGAATTCAGAGGGGCAAAGATAAAAAAAAGAGGATAAAGAATGGCTATAAATTATCTTCCTCCTCGAGGCATTTATTGTACTGTGTCATTGCTTTAAGGCTCATAGCCATGCTGGAAAAACCACCATCATGGTATATGTTCTGCATGGTGATTTTTTTTGACAGGTCCGAGAACAGGACGATCGAAAAATCAGCACATTCTTCGGCAGTGGCATTTCCCAATGGAGACATCCTGTCGGTAAAATCAAGAAGTCCGTCAATTCCTTTGATCCCGCTTCCCGCAGTGGTACGGGTAGGAGACTGAGAAACAGTGTTGATTCGAATGTGTTTCTCCCTGCCGTAAATGTAACCGAAACTCCTCGCAATCGACTCGAGAAGTGCTTTGGCATCTGCCATGTCATTATATCCTGCCAGGGTTCGTTGAGCGGCAATGTAGGAGAGTGCCAGAACAGAACCCCATTCATTAATTGCATCCAGTTTCTTTGCTACCTGAAGCATTTTATGAAATGAAAGTGCAGAGATGTCGATTGTTTTCTGAAAAAAGTCATAATCAAGGTCATCGTAGTCCTTTTGTTTTCTGACATTCAATGACATACCAATGGAATGAAGCACAAAATCGACTTTCCCTCCCAATATTTCCATCGATTTTGTGAAAACATGTTCCAGGTCCTTTACACTCGTAGCATCCGCAGGAATTATTTGTGCATTGCATGCTTCAGCAAGTTGATTTATCTCCCCGAAACGCAGGGCGACAGGCGTATTAGACAGGGTAAAAACAGCACCTTCGTCATAGGCCCGTTCAGCAATTTTCCAGGCAATGGATTTATTATCCAATGCACCGAAAATGATCCCTTTTTTCCCTTTGAGTAAGTTATATGACATGATTGAGTTTCTTAATTTATAAATTCAAATAAAGACTGTATTTAATTATTAAGCAATTCATTGGCCGTCTTAAAAGCTGACTCTGTCACGGTTTCATTGCTTAGCATTTTAGCTATTTCTCCAATACGCTCAACGGAGGATAATTGCTTTATGAAGGTAGTGGTAACCTGGTTGTTTTCCGATTTATAAACCCAGTAATGCTGGTCACCCTTTGCTGCTATCTGTGGCAGATGGGTAATTGCAACGACTTGCATATAACCACCCATCCGTTTTAAAATGCCTCCGACCTTCCCGGCAATTTCGCCAGAGACACCGTTGTCAATTTCATCGAAAATAATTGTTGGAAGGAGATTTTTCTGAGATATCATTGACTTTATCGACAACATGAGCCTCGACAATTCCCCACCCGAAGCAGCACTGGATAACTCTTTCAACTCAATTCCCTTATTGGCACTGAATAAAAATTTCACCCTGTCTATTCCGTCTTTTGAGAGCGAATCAGATTTAAGGAATTCAATGCTGAACCGGGCCCTGGAAATGCCTAGTTTTTCAAGCAGGCCAATCACTTCCTTTTCAAATTCCGAAACAACCTGTTGCCTTTTAGCTGAAAGTAAAACAGCTTGTGTGATGATATCTTTTTCCTGGCGGGTGATCTCCCTGCGAAGGTTTTCGATCTGCTCACCAAGCCCCTCCTCGTCAGCAACTTTTTTTTCGATTTCCTGCTTGATAAGCAGCAGATGTTCTACATCCGATACCTGGTGCTTTTTCATTAAACGGTACAGGTGGTCGAGCCGTTGTGTTAACATTTCAATCTTTGGCGGGTCCACAAAAACCAGCTCCGCAATGTTGTCTAACTCATTTGATAAATCCTTTATATCTATATAGTTAACATGAATTCGCTCTGCTAGATTTTTAAGTTCAGGTTTGTATTTTGTGATGCTGCTGATGGCATGTTCGACCTCCGACATTTGAGAAAGAATATTATCATCAGTACCGGAAATCAATTGATTTGACTGGTAGAGGGTGCTTTTAATTTCCCCGGCATGGGTTAACAACTCCAGGTGCTCTTCAATTTCATGCAGCTCCCCCTCTTTTAATTGAGCCAGATTCAATTCATCCAGTAAAAACTGGAAATAGCCCTTTTCCCCGGCTGTCTTAGCATCCTTTTCTTCGAGTTCAACCAGTCTCCTCCTGAGGTCGATGAGCTTGTGATAATCAACTCTGTATACTGAAACCTCTGCCTGAATGCCTGCATAACTGTCAATTACCGCCAATTGAAAATTCGAATCATTCAGTGTGATAATGGAATGTTGTGAATGGACATTCACAAGCCTGTCTCCCAGGTCCTTTAAAGAAGTAAGATTTACGGGGGTGTCGTTGATAAAAGCGCGGGACTTACCATTCTGGCCTATTTCCCTTCGCAGAATGATGGTGTCGTCATAATCAAGTTCCTGATCCTTGAAAAAACTTTCAAGATTATAGCCCCTGATCATGAACAATCCTTCAATGACGCACTTCTTTGCCTGATCAAGAAGAATACCGGAATCTGCACGTTGCCCGAGGATCAAGGATAACGCCCCTAACAGGATTGATTTACCAGCGCCGGTTTCGCCTGTAATAACGGAGAAGCCTTCGGTGAAATCAATCTCCAGGTCATGAATTAAAATATAGTTTTTAATCGATAATTTTAAGAGCATCGGTTACCCATTTCTTTGATAATTGTGTAGCCGCCGTGTTCTATTTCGAATCTAGAATGGCCTGGTATTTCGAGCTGTTTGCAGGGTCTATTTCCTTTAAGAGATTGGAGATATTCGTTTTTTCCATGGGGGCAACGCGCTGATCGGCATATATATTGACAAATTCATCGCGTTTTGCATCAAAAATCAGCTGCAAAGCATAAAGATTTGGTTTTGCATTGTACAGTTTTTGAAGCAATTCCAGTTCTTCAGATGTTACATTCCTACCCTGGTCTACTTTATCATACATCATATCAAGGCCCAGCCGGTGATATTTATAAGCAAAATCGCGCAGTTCTGAATTTGCAGCATTCAGGTAATTGTTCACAATCCAATAACGGTTTTTATCACTTTCAAAAGCTTTCCATCCCGGATCAGAAGAACTCTGAGCAGCATTTACCACGTCCTGGGCTTTTTCAAAATAGGGCGATCCGCCGCTTGGGGTGAATGAATCGAGGTAAAAACCCAGGATCGTATAAGAATAGTAAGCAAGAATGGAAGTAAGATTCGAGGAATAGGTTCCTTCTGAATAATCAAGAGGTTGGTATTCCACATATTTGAATTGTATATTCTTGTCTATTGTGTTCAGAAGAACTGTATTATAGGCAGTGTTATAAACCGGCCTGCGAATCACCACGTTCATCGAACCACTGAACTCATCAGCTCCAAGGCGGGAATTGATGGTTATCATCATTGTACATTCGATTCGCTCTTCCTGTTTAAAATTGAACGTGGACCATTTACGGCTGTTTACAAATTCATAAATGGCACTTTGCAAGGTCTGGAAAATTTTCTTATCACTCCCTTCAATTTTTTGCGTATTGAGGTTTACCATGCAGTTGAGTTCCTGTGCCTGCATTCCGGTTAAGGAAAAAACACATAACACGGTTACCAGAAAAGTTTTTATTCTTGTCATGGTTGAATGGTTCTGTTTTTTACAATGAAATCAATGATTTCTTCAGCAACAACACTCTTATTCTGCAATGTTCCCTGATATGCCGTGCCGGTATGATCAATAATAGATATTTTGTTTGTTTCAAGACCAAATCCGGCACCGTTTTCATTCAAAGAGTTGAGTACAATGAAATCCAGGTTCTTTTCAGTTAATTTTTTCCGGGCATGATCAAGTTCATTGTCTGTTTCCAATGCAAATCCAACGAGGATCTGGTTTTTCTTTTTTTGCCGGCCGATCTCTCTGAGAATATCGCGTGTTGGAATAAGTTCCAGGCTAAACGGAGCTGAACTCTTTTTTAATTTTTGGGTTGATTTCCGGCTGCAGGTGTAATCCGAAACTGCAGCGGCCATGATCACGATCTCTGTCGTTGGTGCTTCAAGCATGCAAGCCCTGTACATCTCTTCGGCCGATTCAACATCAATGCGATGGATATTGGGATGGAGTGCAATAAGATGCGTAGGACCGGTAACCAGGGTTACCTCCGCTCCTCTCCGGGCTGCTTCTAGGGCAAGTGAAAATCCCATTTTCCCGGTGGACCTGTTCCCAAGAAACCTAACCGGATCAATATTTTCGTAGGTGGGACCTGCTGTTACCAGGATTTTTTTTTTATTCAGGTCAAGTCGATTGGTGAAATGATCCTTAATCATAAGAACGATTTTTTCCGGCTCCTCCATGCGGCCGGGTCCCGACAATCCGCTGGCCAATTCGCCAACCTGGGGTTCAATGATGAAGTTTCCGTAAGAGCTGAGAATACCAAGGTTATTTTGTGTCGAAGGATGGGCATACATATCCAAATCCATTGCCGGAGCGATAAATACAGGGCATTTAGCTGACAGATACGCAGTAACTACAAAATTATCGGCAATGCCATGGGCCATCTTACCCAGGGTGTTGGCAGTAACAGGAGCGAAAATCATTGCATCCGCCCATTGCCCTAGTTCAACGTGGTTATTCCATTCCCCGTTATCAGCCTTGAAAGGGTCAGCAATCACAGGATGCTGAGAAAGGGTTGCCAGTGTCAGCGGGGTTACAAAATCCTTTGCTGAAGGAGTCATTATAATCCTGACCTCCGCGCCTTCCTTAACAAGAAGTCTGACAAGGAACGGGACTTTGTAGGCTGCAATGCTGCCGGTAATTCCAACAACAATTCTTTTTCCCTTCAACATGACGCACAAAGTTTTTATTAAAAATCTTCAGGCCGTTCTTTGTGAGGATTGCGAAAATAAACTTCGTTATTCAGGTACTCATGAATGGCAATCAAAGTTGGTTTTGGAAGTTGTTCATAATATTTCGCGATCTCAATCTGCTCGCGGTTTTCAAACACCTCTTCCAGGTTATCCGTGGTTGTTGCAAATTCGGCTAACTTTTGGTTCAGTTCTTCCTTTATCTCAAGGCCAATTTGATTTGAACGTTTGGAAATTACAGCAACAGTCTCATACATGTTGTTCGTTCCGGCTGTAAAATCTTCAATGTTCCGGGTAACAGCGTGAACATCCGTTTTTACCTTTTTATAGTCCATGGTTATTATATTGGTTAAATTAAAATTGAATCCTGGTACTTTCTTTTTTTGCCTTTACCTGATCTTTGTTGTAAATTAGTTCCAGCTCTTTTTTCGATTTCTCTTTCAGATCAGCAGCCTCGGAAATGAATTTGCTTTCGGGATAGAGCGCAACAAAATCGTTGTATGCTACAATGGCTTTGAGATGCCGGTCCTTTTGTTTTTCAAGGATGCTCTCCTCTGCAAATTTGTGATAAGATTTAACAACCAGGAATAGCACTTCTTCCTTATGGGGGGTATCAGGGTAATCTTTCAGAATGTTTTTCAACATCGTGATAGAGGCGGCATAATCATCCATCCGGTAGAACATTTTTGCAATCCTGTAATCTTTCATTTCAAGTTTCAACCTGAGTTTGTCGATTAAATCATTGCATTCTGATACCCTTTTGCTGGTTGGATAAGTATTTGTAAACAACTGTAATTCTTTAAGCGCATCGTAGGTAACCGTTTGGTCTAGGGTGTATTCCGGAGAATTCAGAAAATTGCAATAGGCGCTCATATACATACATTCTTCTGCCTCCACCGAATTAGGATAATTTGTGGAATATCGCTTGAAATAATAGGCCGCAAGGGTATAATCTCTTTGGTTATAATAACAGTAGGCATAATAGTAGGCAATTTTCTGCGATTTTTCCGTCGCACGCATGGCTCCGGTGAGTTGGTCAAAAAGCTGAATTGCTCTCGAATAATCTTTTTGCGAATACAATTTAACTGCCATTTCGTATTTCTCATCGACAGAACCACTCTTGATGAGTTTTTGAAATTTACAAGCAGAAAGCGATATAAGCAGGCTGAAAGCAATAAAAAAAATGGCCTTATATTTCATGGTGCAAAATTACAACTTTATGTCGAAAAATCATAATATAAACAGATACAAACGGTTCTCCACATGAAAAAGTATTTGTTTTTTGGTACTTTTGCAACCGCGAAAAATAAACTTTATACATTCAACTTAATTCATCACAGACGTGGATATTTTCGATAAAGTTGCCGGTAACATGGGGCCCCTTGGCCGATACGCTGACCAGGGATATGGCTATTTCTCATTTCCAAAACTGGAAGGAGATATTTCAAATCACATGTATTTCAGGGGCAAGCCTGTATTGGTTTGGAGCCTGAACAACTATCTTGGCCTTGCAAATCACCCCGAAGTCAGGAAAGCAGACACTGCTGCATCCGAACAGTTTGGGCTTGCAGCTCCCATGGGGGCCCGCATGATGTCGGGCCAGACGAGCTACCACCAGCAATTGGAACAGGAGTTGGCTGCGTTTGAAAATAAAGAGGCAGCCTATCTGCTGAATTTCGGGTACATGGGCATGGTTTCCATCATCGATGCCATGCTCGATCGGCATGATGTCGTTGTATATGATTCAGAATCACATGCCTGCATACTTGACGGGCTTCGAATGCACCTGGGGAAACGGTTCGTGTTCCCTCATAATGATCTTGAGAAATTCGAAAACCAGTTGAAACACGCCAGGAGAGTAGCTGATTTGTCTGGCGGAGGAATACTGGTAATTACAGAAGGTGTTTTTGGTATGCCTGGAGACCTGGGTAACCTCAAGGGAATTCTTCAATTCAAGCAGAAATACGGATTCAGAATTTTAGTTGATGACGCTCATGGATTTGGCACAATGGGCAGTACCGGTGCTGGTACAAGCCAGGAGCAAAATGTGATGGACGGTGTGGATGTTTATTTCGGAACATTTGCGAAGGCAATGGCGGGGATTGGTGCATTTGTGGCCAGTGAGAAACGCATCATCAGGGCCCTTACCTATAACATGAGATCACAGATTTATGCAAAGTCGCTTCCACTACCCATGGTCGTCGGTTCTCTTAAACGTCTTGATATGATCCGCACCCATCCTGAATTGCGTGAAAAATTATGGACCATTGTGAAAGCCCTGCAATCAGGATTGCGTGAAAAAGGTTTTGACATTGGCAAAACACAATCGCCGGTTACACCGGTATTTTTAAAGGGCGGTGTGATCGAAGCGACACAGGTCATTACCGACCTTCGCGAAAATTTCGGAATTTTTTGCTCCGGTGTCATCTATCCTGTAGTTCCCAAAGGCGTTTTAATGCTCCGGCTTATTCCGACAGCATCCCACACCCTTGAAGATGTAAGCGTAACCATCGATGCTTTCGCTGAAGTCCGCAGGAAACTTGACGATGGCAAATATGCTTCCGGGATAATCCCGGCTGTTGCTGATAAATTTTAACAATGCAAAACCGGCATCTTTCACTGGGAAAGAGGGTTTACATAGCTTACCGGAAAATTCGCTTCCTTGCCAAAAGAGGTTCCCTGTTCTCATTTTCAAAACTCCTGGGAACTGGCAGCGTTGATATCCCCCAGGGAACATTTAAGACTATTGTCTTTAATTCTCTCATGCTGTTCCTCATCGGATATCTTGTAATATATGTCCTCAATCTTTTCATTACAGGCTATGCCGCCCTCTTGTTCAACATCCCCGTACTGGTTTACTATTATGATCTCGATTACCTTATCAGGGGAATTGACTGGACACCCGATTCCGTTGCCGGAGTGTTTAGCAGCGGTCCCATTGCGATGTTCGTGCTATCCTTGTTTTTGCTGATCCTTTACAAGGCAGTAGAAACAGAAACAGGAATGTTAAGATTACTCCTTCTTTGGATGATATTTCATGCCTTGACAAGGTTTTTTGGGGAGATACTGGTCGGAGCCCTGTTGAACAAGGGCTTTGGTTTTGTAATTCTTTACATGTTTGTTATGGATACAGGAAAAGTAATTTTAACCATCCTGGGATGCGTGGCCATGTTTTCTGCAGGGCTAATCATGACGCGTATGTCACTATATTCGGCCAATATATATTTTAATGATTTGCTGAGGTCTTACCGGAATAAATTTATTTTCAGCCAGTTCATACTTCCTTTTTTCCTTGGAAACATCGTGATATTTTTAATTAAAATGCCGAAAATCAACTACTTTGACGTTGCCTTGAATGCCTCAATGGTTCTGTTTCTCATCCCTGTATTCGTGCGTAGCATCAGCATGGAGGATTTCTATTTTGATGAGGACCACAGGAAAATAAAACTGAACCTTGTATTGCCAGTTACAACTGTGGGGCTTCTTTTGCTTTTCCGTTTTATACTTGGACTGGGAATTAGATTATAAAAGAAAATACTACTTTTTTATAATGAGCTTGTCGATGTATATCCGGTAACCCGAATTAAATTTAAGGTAATAGAGGCCATTTACAAGGCCGGGAACCTCTACTTCAACTGTTGAATTTCCTGAGAACCGGGCTATTTCAGAGTTATAAACAACCTCACCAAGTGCATTGATTATCTGAAACGAGCATGAGGGGTTGATTGGATTCTCAGGCAATATAAGCCGGAAATGGCCGTCAGACGGATTCGGATAAACAAGAACCGAACGTTCGCTTTTATCCTGAGCACCATAGGTAAGAGGCCGGAGCTGAACATCAAGGTTCGTGGTGGTCCGTTTTGAAACGCTGACATTTTTGATGGTTTTAGTAAAATATCCTGGCGCTGAAAAGGTCACATTATAGCTTCCTTCATAAATTGGGCGTGCATAAAATCCGGTTGTACTGCGGGAATAAACCTCAGAAAAATCCCTGTCATGACCATCTATGAACACTTTGGCTGCCACAGGCTGATCGGTTACCGTATCTGTAACAGTCCCGCTAAAACCATAATGTGACTCTTTGATATAATTCAGAAAAGAGGGGTAGTTGTAATTCCAATATGATAATAATTGATTGACAGGCAATAATTTAGTATATGATAATTCAACAGTCACTTCACGACAATTGTGCCAGTAGTTCATGTAATCCTGCCTGCCTCCATTGACTTCATACCAGGCATAGCCATCAGTGATTCCATTGTTTTCATCAGTAAAATAACCTGCCGGCCCATAGATATGTACGGTGTCCGCCCATTCGTGCCCGACAAACTGCCACCAGTCGTCATCAGCAGTAAGTTTCGACCAGGTATCCCATGGATAGTTGAAGACTTCAGAGCCACCATGAAAATTTGCTGACATGGTGAAATGGTTGTTATCTGCGTACGACATCCAGGCAATTGTTTCAACCTGCCAGGGATTGCTATCCGGATGTTGTCCAACTTTTGGATCCGGGAAATTGCGGTTCAGATCCACGCCATTGGCATTGTAACGTACAGCCCCGTAAACGGAATTGTTGCCTCCATGATACGTCCCGTCAGGGTTTGCAAGTGGGTTGATACAGATTTCCGTAGTATTGAGAAGCTGCGTAACAGACGGATCGATTCCATAATTTGTGAGCAGATAATCGATCAGGTGCAGCATCATTATATAACCTGTTATTTCGTCACCATGGATGGATGAAGTATAGAGAAATTGTGGTTCAGCCTCTTCCAGATTCACATTCTTGCTGATTTTTAATGCGAGGATCAATCGCCCCTGTATAGAGGTTCCGACGGTATCAAGTTTACAGATAGCCGGAAAAGATGATGCAAAACCAACCATGTAATCGACATACTGCTGGTATGTAGGATAAAAATCCCAAATGGTACGGTCGCCGCGAAAACCTTTCTGCTGACCTGTATTGACCTCAGATTCACTTAATAAAGTCCCAGGGGAGGGCAGAATCCTGTAAGCCATGTTAAAACGGAGAAAGTCAGAAAACTCCTTCCTGTTTGCATACGCGTGAACCGTCTTCCCTTTAACATTATCTATGGATATCAGCCTGGTAAGGGAATGAATGTCATCTTTATCAGCAATTTTAAAAGTGAAGTAAACTTCACTCCTGTCGTGGAAAACACTGTCAAGCTGTGATGCAGTGTTATTCTGTGAATTGACGGGAGTGATTAACCCGAAAAATAAAAATGCAAGAATGCCTGTTAAAAGTTTTTTCATGCTATTTTTCTATTTGAGTTATACAGTGCTGAATGAGCTTATAGGTTTCATGGTTGACAGGAACCAGCGGCAGTCTAAGATAATTGTGGCAAAGTTTTTTAATTTCCAGGGCGGCTTTAATTCCAGAAGGACTGCCATCGGCAAATAACGCATTGGTAAAGTCAATCAGTTTATAATGTACTACCCTGGCAGATTTGACATTGCCTTCCATCGCATATTTTATCATTTCAGAGGTTTCCAAGGGAAATGCATTCGCTGTAACAGAGATAACTCCGTCAGCCCCTGCTGAAATTAATGGCAACGCCAACCCATCATCTCCCGAAATCACCAGGAAGTCTTTCGGACGGTTTTTTATTACCTGGAAAACCTGATCAAAATTCCCTGAAGCTTCCTTAATGCCAACAATATTCGGGCAGTCTTTCGCAAGCCGCAAGGTTGTTGATGCTGCAATATTACTGGAGGTGCGTCCAGGGACGGTATACAGTATAACCGGAACAGGACTGGATTCAGCTATGACTTTATAATGCTGGTAAATTCCTTCCTGTTGCGGTTTGGTATAATAGGGACATACTGAAAGAATGGCATCGACTCCTTTGAAAGGGGTAGCATGTATCGCAAGGACGACCTCTGAAGTGCTGTTACCACCAATACCCACAACCAATGGAACCCGTTTGTTTATCACCTTGATTGAGAATTCAATCAGTGCTTTCTTTTCAGGTTTCGATATTGTGGCCGATTCACCCGTTGTTCCGAGGACAACGATGAAATCAACACCGCCGGTGATTATAAAGTTAATAATATTTTCAAAAGACTCAAAATCAATTGCTCCGGATTTCCTGAACGGGGTTATAATTGCAACTCCGGTTCCCTTGAATTTATGATATCCTTTTCGCATGTGTTTTGATTACAGTTAGATAATGCTGAACCTGACCGAGGTACTCCTCAGAAGTCATGCTCGGTTTCAGATCAATCATTAAATCATAATATTCAGTGTTTTTATCCGAAAATTTCCCGACCCGGCACAATGCGTTAGACAATCCTGAAATATATTTCAAAGGAAAATTATCCTGCAGACTGAGATCAATCAGGAGATCAAATTCTTTCTCGATAAAGTCCTTTACCTGCTTGTGAATAGGTTTGTAAAACCAGGTGAGGTCGCGTTTAGAAAAGAAATCATAGGATAATTTGGGCAAAAACCTTTGTACCAGGTTTCTATTCTTGACAAATCCCAGGGCCTTCACCTCTTTGTGGTCACCCTGCAAAAGGGATACAAACTCCGATACACGTTCATAATCAGGAACATCATCGAGGGTATAGAGGATGCCAATTCTTTTTGCATCCTTTAAGTTGGTCATTTGACAATGACGATCTGAAAGTGATTGTTCTCTTTTAAAATAATACTGACCAATTCTTATTCTCAGGTTACCAAACATATTTTTCAGTTAATTATTCATTTAGACTGAATTGCAAAGTTAATGATTTCATGCAAACCTTACAAAACGGTTTACAATTAACAATAAACGCCTGGTTTCTTGCCAAAGTATTAAATGCTGTGTTAATAAAACATAAATTTGTGCCTCGAACATGACCGATCAACTCCACAGTTGCAAAATTCGCTTCTTTTCGGTAAAGTTTATAATAAATGAAAATAATTTTTCTTGGTACAGGAACTTCCCAGGGTGTTCCGGTGATTGCATGTGATTGCGATGTGTGCAAATCTTTTGATTTACGCGATAAAAGGTTGAGGTCATCAATCGCAATTGAAAAAAACGGGTGGAGGATCGTAATTGATTGCGGCCCTGATTTCAGGCAGCAAATGCTCAGGGAGAACATCCGGTCGCTGGATGCCATCCTGGTAACACACGGGCATAAAGATCACCTGGGCGGTTTGGACGATGTGAGGGCATTCAACTATATCAACCGACAACCGGCACAGGTTTATGCTTCAACGAAGGTACAGCGCATTATCAAACTGGAATTCTCCTATGCTTTTGAAAAGAATCCTTATCCCGGCGTTCCCGAGATCATGCTGCACCGGCTTACAAACAAACCCTTTGTTATCGGGGACCAGGAAATTATTCCGATCAGGGCATTGCATTATAAAACCGATCAGTATGTGTTCGGGTTTCGCATTGATGACTTCACCTATATCACAGATGCAGTGAAAATCCCGGAAAAGGAGAAGGAAAAGATCAGGGGATCGAAAATTATTGTTCTGAATGCACTGAGAAAACAAAAGCATTACTCTCATTTTAACCTTGAAGAAGCACTGGCATTGATGGATGAATTCAGGCCCGAACAGGGTTACCTGACCCATATCAGCCACCAGATGGGCAAAGATGCCGCTGTGTCGGCTGAATTACCCGATTTTGTTAAGCTGGCTTATGACGGGCTTACCCTGATTTTTTAACATGCTTCAAGATCAGGAGATTCATCGGGTTGCTTCCAAGGCCATGGATATTTTTCTGCACAAAACGCAACACCTGATCATAATACAGGATCACCACCGGTGACTCTTCCATCATGATTTTTTCCATTGCCCTGTAATAACCGTACCTGATTGAATCGTTGACTGTCGACATGGATTTTTCATATAACCGATCAAACTCCGGATTTGAAAAATGTGTATAATTAGGTCCCTGCGGACAAAAGTTTCTTGAATAAAACATGGCAAGGTAGTTTTCAGCATCAGGATAGTCTGCAATCCATGAAGCACGGAAGAAAGGAAGTTTGGCCTCCGACTTCATCTCCTTTACCGCAGCCGGAGGGCTCACTTCTATTTTCAGGTCAATGCCAATGCCCGCAACCTGGTGTTGGATGTATTTGCAGATATCAAGATAATCGGGTGTTGAAGTCAGGGTGATAGAAGGCAACCCGACCCCTTCCGGGTAACCCGCAGATGCAAGCAATTGCCTTGCTCTTCCCGGGTCGTAGTCGTAAAAAACATGGCTGGAATCAAAGGAAGGCAATCCGTTGGGCGTAATTCCCTGGCATCCCGGAATGCCGATATTGTTCCGAAGGTACCGGATCATTTTTTTTCGGTCGAACGCCAGGTTGATGGCCATCCTTATCTCCTTTGCAGGAATATTGTCATTCATGATGAGGTTCGAACGATCGACCATAAACCCCAAATATTCTGTATTCAGGTATGGTTGCGTAACCAGGTTAATTTTGGAGGAATAAGATGGCTGAAGCCTGCCCTCCCTTGTCAGCAGCTCGTCCTTATATACCGCGTCAATACCTGACATCAGGTCAAGATTCCCCTTGACAAATTCAAGAAATGCTGATTGTTTGTCGGGAACAAAGGTGATGGCGACAGCATCAAGGAAAGGCATTCTCAGGCCATTTTCAATTTCAAAATATCGCTGATTCTTTAAAAAAATCAGTTTGACACCCTCCTGCCACATTTTGAATATAAAAGGGCCTGTCCCTACAGGGTTTCTGCGAAATTCATTGCCGTAATAAGCAATTGCCTCCCTTGGTATTACTGAACAATACTGCATGCTGAGCAACCTTAGAAAAGGAGGAAAAGGCTGTTCCAGGTGAATAATGAGCGTGGAATCATCGTGAGCCTCAAATGCCGGCATTTCCTTCGATTTTCTAAGGTTGTTGAACAGCCATGACCCCGGGGAAGCAACTTTTGGATCGATGATCCGGTTAAATGAAAAGACAAAATCTCCGGCAACAACCCGACGGCCTCTGCCAGCGGGAAAAGCGGGGCTGTCATGAAAAAAAACATCCTTTCGGAGATGAAAAAAATAATCCACACCCGATTCCGAAATATTCCATGACTTAGCAACGGATGGTAAAATTTCCATCTGGTCATTCAATTGGATCAGACCATTATAGAGTTGGTTTGCTGCCCATATGATGGTTTGATCTTTTGCAAAGGCTGGGTCGAGAGTCGTAATATTGGCTGCCTCATTGTAGCGAAAAACAGTCAACCCCGACCGGGAATCATCGGTTGAGCAGGAGTATACAAGTATCGAAAAAAGGATAAAAAGAAGTTTCGTTTTATGCATATGTCGGACGCGAAAAAAATTGTTTTTTCAATTATGGTAAGTATGATGAATGACCTCGGAAAAATAAGTAATTTTGCTGTTAATTCACAAAGTAAATGTATTTCCCATGAAACTGCGCGCATCACTCATCACTCTTTTTTTCCCGTTGTTGTTCATCATAAATGCCCAGGATTTTTCCGGTATGCCCGGCTCGGCATATTGTTCCATGAAAAAATCAGGCTCTGCGGCTTTACCACTGCGCCCCTTCAACACAAACCTGGATATCCAACATTCGTTCAATGTTACCAAATACACGTTAAACGTAGATCTTTACAATTGTTATTCAGCCCCCTACCCAAAAAGTTTTACCGGCTCGGTTATGATCACCTTTAAGGTCGATTCGTTGCTGAATTCGATCAAACTTAACGCGGAAAATTTTTCGCTTGTAATTGATTCAGTAAGGCTTGCCGGTGTTTCATTCACACATGTCAACGATTACCTTACGGTTCAGCTTAATCGCACTTATACCCCCGGTGAAACAGCAAATGTAAAGATATATTACAAACATAATAACGTCAGCGATTTCGCTTTTTATTCAAATTCAGGAACCGTATTCACAGATTGCGAGCCAGAAGGCGCCCGCCGGTGGTTTCCCTGCTGGGACAAACCCTCTGACAAGGCTTTGTTCGAATTGACCGCCAAGGTCAAAGCCAACGTAAAACTTGGCTCCAACGGTCGGCTTGCCGATTCGACGCTTGCCGGCGATTTCCTTACATATCACTGGATTTCAGATCAGAATGTCGCCACATACCTGATGGTAATGACCTCAAAGGTCAACTACCAGTTGAACATTGGCTGGTGGCACAAAATAAGCAACCCGGCCGACAGTATTCCGCTGAGATATTATTTCAACCTTGGTGAGAATCCAGCCCCTGTCATGGCAATCATGCCGGCTATGACGACATGGTACTCCCAGAATTTCATCGAACATCCATTTCCGAAAAATGGATTTGCCACACTGAACTCCGACTTTGTCTGGGGAGGAATGGAAAACCAGACCCTGACGAGCCTGTGTCCGGGCTGCTGGCAGGAAAGTCTTGCAGCACATGAATATGCCCATCAATGGTTTGGCGACATGATTACATGCAGCACCTGGGCAGATATCTGGCTTAACGAAGGATTTGCTACCTGGAGCGAAGCTTTCTGGTATGAAAGTTACGGTGGCTATACGGCTTACAAAAACACGATTAATTCTGATGCCAGCAACTATCTTGCAAATAATCCCGGCTGGCCGGTTTCCGATCCCGCATGGGCGGTGCACACTCCGTCGGTCGATACATTGTTTAACTATGCGATCACCTATGCAAAAGGTGCCTGCGTGCTCCATCAACTGCGTTACGTACTCGGAGATTCCCTGTTTTTTCAGACACTTAAGGGCTATTGTGCCGATACCACGCTGAAATTTCATTCCGCGACCGTCGCTGATTTCAATGCAAAGGTCAACCAGGTTACCGGGGAGAATTACAACTGGTACTTTGACGAATGGATCTTTCAGCCAAATCATCCGGTTTACCAGAATTTGTATGATTTTCAAAATCTTGGCACTGGTCAATGGCAGGTTGATTTCCTTGCAAAACAGGTTCAGACCAATCCTCCGTTTTTCAAAATGCCGTTAGAAGTACTTGTTCGGTTTGCCGATGCGACCGATACCACGTTCCGGGTCATGAACGATGTCAACTCTCAGCGGTTCTCCTGGATAGTAGGGAAACAGCCCGTATCTTTCAAATTTGATCCAAACAGGCAAATCGTGCTTAAAGGAGGAGGCACCTCGGTTGGAATCAATGACGGCCTTGCAGCAAGCGTTCATGCCAACCTTTCACAGAACTCGCCCAATCCTGCCGGGAACATTACCCATATCAACTATGACATTGATGAATCCATGCATGTAACCGTTGAGATAACCGACATGCTTGGAGTCATTCTGATGCGGCCGATTGATATGCAGCAAGCTGCAGGTCACTATGAAGTAAACCTGGATTGCTCAAAACTAGCTGCCGGAAATTATCTATATAAACTTGCCGCCGGCAATACAAGGCAGGTGAAAAAAATGGTCATAATCAAATAGTCCTATGAGATGGTACATCCTTTTAAATTTGTGGCTGTTGATGCTGGCTGCACAGGTAGTTTATGCCTCACCGGATGTGCTTGTACCTGCTGACACCACCCACTCTTATACCCAACACAGCTTTAACGTGTTGAAATACAAGCTGGAAATAAATCTTGTCCCGTGTTTTCAAACTCCTTTTCCCAAAACATTCACTGCCCTTGAAATGGTAACTTTCCAGGTCGATTCTGCACTGAATTCCATTATGTTGAATGCCACCGCAACCTCCATTTTGATTGATTCGGTCAGTTTGGCAGGGGTGTCCTTTACCCATCAGTCGAATATACTCCATATTCTTCTCGACAGGAATTATCAGCCCGGGGAAATTGTCAACGTTGGGATATCCTACAAGCATAAAAACACCAGTGACAACGCCTTTTATGTATCCTCGGGTTTTGTGTTTACCGATTCACCCCCTGAGGGAGCCAGGAAATGGATGCCATGCTGGGATCGACCGTCGGACAAAGCAAAATGGGAATTGAACGCCAGAGTTCCTCTTGGTGTGCGGCTTGGTTCTACAGGCGTTCTGGCAGATTCAGCCATCTCGGCGGATACCATACTCTACCACTGGGTGAGCAATATACCGGTATCAACCTACCTGATCACCTTTACTTCTGCAGTCAATTTCCAGCTTCATACACTTTACTGGCACAAACTATCAAATCCAACTGACAGTATCCCAGTCCGGATCTACTATAAACCAGGGGAAAATCTTTCTGTTATTGACAGTACGATCATCCCACTGACCAATTTTTACTCAAAAAAATTCGGAGATTATCCGTTCGAAAAAATAGGATTTGCAACTCTTAACGGCTCATTTCCATGGGGTGGCATGGAGAATCAGAGCATGGTGAATCTCATGCCTGGCGGGTATGGCGATGCCAACCTGGTCGCTCATGAGCATTCTCATCAATGGTTCGGCGATTTAATTACCTGCGGCACCTGGGCCGATATCTGGCTGAATGAGGGATTTGCAACTTTCTGCCAGAATTTGTGGGTTGACCATTCGGCGGGTGCCCAAGCATACAGAACCAGCATGAATTCGCTTGCGAATTACTACCTGGCCCATAATCCCGGGTGGCCGGTTTACCATGCCTCCTGGGCAATAAACACCCCTACAGGCAATACACTCTATAACCAGGCTGTTTCGTATAATAAAGGAGCCTGCGTACTTTTTCAGTTGAGGTATGTGCTGGGCGACAGTCTCTTTTTCAAAGTGATTCACGATTATGCCACCGACACCAATTTCAGGTTTAAAAATGCATTCACCGGCGATTTTGTCAAAAAAGTCAGCCAGTCTGCCGGGGAAGACCTGGACTGGTTTTTTAATGAATGGATTTACAGCCCAAACCACCCAGTTTATCAGAATACTTTCGAGATCGACAGCCTTGGAAAAACCTCCTGGCGCGTGTCCGTCACCGTGAACCAAACCCAGTTGAATCCCATATTTTTTAAGATGCCGCTTCAGTTCCAAATCTCTTTCAGTGACGCAACCGACACCATCATAAAGGTTATGAATGATGAAAATCACCAGGAATTCGCATTTTCGTTTTCAAAAAAGCCTGTGAACCTGGTATTTGACCCATACCGCAATATCCTTTTAAAACAAGCTGCAACTATTTTCGGTGTTAAAACCGTATCACCGCAGAAAGGATTTAAATTGAACCAGAATGAACCAAATCCGTTCAAAAACAGCACATTGATTTCCTACGAAATTGCAACAGAACAAAAAGTTACTGTTTCTGTCTATGACAGTAACGGGAAATTGTTGGATTGTCCTGTAAACCGGTTGCAGACTCCCGGAATCTACAGATTTGTTTGGACCAACCAGGGATTTCTACCCGGGATCTATGTATTAAAAATGGAGGCTGGAAACTTCACGGACACGAAGAAGATGATCCTGATCAATTAGCAATAGTCTTACTTTTCGTAAGTTAATTTCAACGGGTTCTTCACCTGTTCCCTGAGCAATGCAAGATCTCTGATTTCCTGCATCTCATCGATATAATGAAAGCGAAGTCCCTGGATGTATTCCGGTTTTATCTCTTCAATGTCTTTTTTATTCTCCTTTGATAAAACAATATCCGTAAGGTTGGCACGTCTTGCAGCGAGCATTTTTTCTTTGATCCCTCCTACCGGCAGGACTTTCCCTCGCAAGGTGATTTCACCTGTCATGGCAAGTCTTTCACGGACTTTAAACTGGGTAAAAGCCGAGGCAAGTGCAGTGAACATGGTAATCCCTGCAGAAGGTCCGTCTTTTGGCGTTGCTCCTTCTGGCACGTGAATATGGACACTCCAGTTTTGAAAAACTCCCGGATCAATGCCAAATGCTTCAGAATGTGCTTTGAGATAGGCAAGGGCTATGGAAGCTGATTCTTTCATGACATCTCCAAGGTTTCCCGTGAGTGTCAGGTCCCCTTTGCCCCTGCTGAGACTCACCTCAACGAAAAGAATCTCTCCCCCTGCCATGGTCCAGGCCAGTCCCGTTACAACACCGGCAACCTCATTGGAAATATATTTATCTGCCTGGAAGATCGGAATTCCCATTATCTTCTTCAGATCAGCTGCAGCCAGTTTCCTGGTAAACTTTTCATTTGAAACGATTGCCTTTACTTTGCTCCGGATGATTTTTGCAATACTTTTTTCAAGCATGCGCACGCCCGATTCGCGGGTATAGTCTTCAATTATCCTGGTAATCAATTCATCGCTGAACTGGAGTTGGTTTTTCTTAATTCCATGATCCTGAAACTGCTTTGGCAGCAGGTGCCGTTTGGCAATTTCGACTTTTTCCTCTACCAGGTAGCCGGGGATGTCGATAATTTCCATGCGATCACGAAGGGCAGGGTGGATCGTACTGAGTGTGTTGGCAGTTGCAATGAACATGATCCTCGAAAGATCATATTCGATTTCCAGGTAATTGTCATAAAAAGCAACATTCTGCTCAGGGTCAAGCACTTCCAGCAAAGCAGCCTGGGGATCACCGTTAATGTTCATCCCCATCACCTTGTCAATTTCATCCAGCACAAAAACCGGGTTTGAACTTTTGATCTTTTTCAGACTCTGCAATATGCGCCCGGGCATAGCGCCAATATAGGTTTTCCTGTGTCCCCTCAACTCTGATTCGTCACGAAGCCCGCCCAGTGACATCCTGGTATATTTTCTTCCAAGGGCCCTGGCAATACTTTTTCCAAGAGATGTTTTACCTACCCCCGGGGGGCCGACCAGGCATAAAATCGGTGATTTAAGGTCCCGTTTCAGTTTTATGACTGCCAGATGTTCAATGATGCGCTCTTTAACTTTCTCCAGTCCAAAATGATCTTCATCAAGTACCTGTTGGGCATGGTGAAGATCAAGGTTATCGGGGGTAAATTCTCCCCATGGAAGTTGCACAAGGGTTTCAAGATAATTGGTTTGTATTGAATATTCGGCTGCCATCGGATGCATACGCTGGAGTTTGTTCAACTCCTTTTCGAAGACTTCTGAAACCTCTTTTGACCATTTCTTATCTAAACTCTGTTCACGTAGTGCATTGATTTCCTGAGAATTCGGACTTCCTCCAAGTTCTTCCTGGATTGTTTTCAGCTGCTGGTTAAGTAAAAAATCACGTTGTTGCTTATCAAGGTCGGTTTTTACCTTATTTTGAATTTGTTGTTTGAGGTCTGCAACCTGGAGTTCTTTGGTCAACAGTGTAAGTACAAGGTTTGCACACTCAACCAGATCGGCTACCTCGAGCAGTTTTTGTTTCTCCGTGAGATCTACATTGAGGTTTGATGAAATAAAGTGTACGAGGAAGGATGGTGATTCAATATTCTTGATGGCAAATGCTGCCTCAGAGGGTATGTTGGGAGATTTTGTGATAATCTGGATTGCAAGGTCTTTAAGAGATGCAATGAGCGCGCTGAATTCGCCATTGTCGGTCGGGATTACCACAGGTGCTTCAAAAGCAGTTACCGATGCCATGATATACGGTTCGGACTGAATCATTTCGCTGATGGCGAAACGTCTTTTTCCCTGGATAATGGCGGTATTGCTGCCATCCGGCATCTGTAAAATCTTGATGATGTATGCGACCGTTCCAATTTTGTTCAGATCATCAAATTCAGGATCTTCGATATTTGCATCCTTCTGGGCGACAACGCCAATGGTACGGCTTCCCTTGTAATACTCACGGATTAGTTTGATTGATTTATCACGGCCAACTGTGATGGGAATGACAACACCCGGAAAAAGAACTGTATTGCGTAACGGAAGTATGGGAAGTATCTCGGGAACCTCCTCAGTGTTCATCGCCTCTTCATCTTCCGATGACAATAAAGGAATAAATTCGGTTTCAGAATCAATTAAATCAGAAAAGATCAAGGTATTTGGCTCCATCAGGTTTTTCATAGTTTTCAAAAAGTCAGAATATCACATCCCCGGGCCGATTCCCGGGGGGATGCTGCAATGACAACAAATGTGCCAAAAATTTACCTGGTACGGTTTAAAGGCGCTTGTTCTTCAGGGTGATGTTGTAGACACTTGTCAGGAGGTTCCGTTCTGTGTCATCAAAATTACGCCGCCTGCGTTTGAACACAATTTCAGCAACCTCCATCGCCTTTTTTATACTATAATTTGTATGACCGGCTGTGCCTCCCCAGGTAAAGGAAGGGATAAAGTTTCTCTGGAATCCCGAGCCAAAAATGTTTGCGCTCACCCCTACTACGGTGCCTGTATTGAACATGGTGTTGATAGCACATTTTGAATGATCACCCATGATAAGTCCGCAAAACTGCAGGTGGGTATTCACAAATGTTTGTTTGCTATAGCTCCAGAGCCGGACATTGTCATACGTGTTTTTAAGGTTTGATGTATTGGTATCGGCACCAAGATTACACCATTCCCCGATGACTGAATGTCCAAGGAATCCATCATGGGCTTTATTCGAAAAGCCGAACATGACTGCATTGTTTACTTCACCTCCTACCCGGCAATAGGGGCCAATGGTTGTGGGACCGTATATTTTTGCAGCCATTTTAACCTGGGCACCTTCACAAAGAGCGAAGGGGCCACGAATAACGGCACCTTCCATGATCTCGGCATCTTTGCCGATATAAATCGGGCCAGTTGTTCCATTGAGTATCGCAAACTCAACCCGGGCGCCTTTTTCCACAAAAATATTTTCCTCCCCGACAACCCTGTTTGTTTCGCTCAGTTTCTGTGATTTCCTGCCTTTCGTCAGCAGGGTAAAGTCATCGTTCAGGGAAATTTCATTTTTTGCGAATATTTCCCATGTATGATTTATTTTAACGGGAGCTTCCAGAATCTGAATCTCTTCAATACCTTCAGCGGAAGTATCTCCCGCGCTGTCAAGATCCTCAGCCGTGATATGCAAAGCAATGATCGTATCGTTGTACACGACCGTCTGGTTGGGTTTAAGTTTCCTGATAGCGGCAACTATCTCATCATTCGGGCATATTGACCCGTTGATCAGAATGTTTTCGGCCATTTTCACTATGGGAAACTTATCACTCAGATAGGCGTCTGTAAGAGAAGAAGTTGGTGATTTGAGATGTCTCTCCCACTTTTCCCGAATGGTCAGAATGCCAATCCGTATGTCAGACACAGGGCGCGTAAAGGTGAGCGGCAGGAGATTTGTCCTAACGACATTTTCATCAAACAGTATGTAATTCATTTTACAGCAGAATTATTGCAAAGCAAATATCAGGGTTCATTCTTGCAAAATTAGAAAATAAAACAAATAAAAAAAGAGCCTCCATAGAAAAAGAGAGGCTCTTTACAGAATATTGCAAATTTGGTTTATTTGGCAGACGCAGCTGCGTTTCTGTCAATATGCTTTTGGTACCTGCTTTTGAACTTATCGACACGTCCTGCGGTATCGACCAGCTTCATTTTGCCGGTATAAAAAGGATGTGAGGTATGAGAAATTTCCAATTTAATCAATGGATACTCTACTCCATCTTCCCACACAATTGTTTCCTTTGTTTTCACTGTCGATTTCGAAAGAAAAGTGTATTCGTTTGACATGTCTTTGAATACGACCAGTCTGTAATCTTTCGGATGAATATCTTTTTTCATTGCAAGGTGGTATTTTTATGAGGGTGCAAAATTAATGATTATAAATTGATTTCCAAAGAAATTTTCTTATCATACCCAAGAAAGTAAAAACTCCATTGTGTCAACCTGATCGGCATAATCCCATAAGGCCGGATTTTGTCCCTCTCCAAAACGCAACACTTTGACTGGCAATGTCATGTTGCTGATCACACATTGAACCGAATCGTTGCCAGGAAGAATTATGCCAGCAAGATCCTCCGGTTTATGGTAATATTCATAATGCAGCACTGCTATTCGCGAAGCATTGTCAGGGTCTTCTTTCAGCAACATGAAGCCTGTGTCAATGAAAGGCACCTGCCCCACCATGAATATCGATTTGAAGTACTCATAGTTGTTCCGGTATTTATTATGGTTCGAAAAACAGTCAAACCTTGAAAGAGCCTCAATGATGCGTACGAAATTGTAACCTGCAGGTACCAGGATTTTCGAGATGCTCCGGCATCCCATCCCGAAATATAACATGATATCCGCTGCCAGGTTTTGCAGGTCGTGAAGACTTTCATTTCCATCCAGCACAGCGATACTGTTCCTGTTCTTACGGATGATATGCGGATACCTGCCAAAATAAAATTCAAAATACCTCGAAGTGTTGGAGTTGCCCGTGGCAATAATGGCATCAAACCGGTCAAGCTTCCCCGATGTAAATGAAATAAAATCATGCCATTCTGGGAGATAGTCTGTAAGGATGGTTGCCATCGCAGGTAACAGCTGGTCATCAGACGAGGATAATTTTGCAGTGAGTTTATTTCCAGAAATCAATACACACAGGAAATCATGAAATCCCACTGCCGGAATATTCCCGGCCATCACAACCCCTATATTCCTTGGAGCGGAAACACAATCCACCCTTCCATCATAGTGTGACAACCAATGGACGAGGTTTTCAGCACTAAGTGTATGTCCGAGATTATTTAACGCAATCCTGATATGTTCGGGCGTGAACCAGGGGTTTTTATGAGAGGCCATGCGGGCGGCTTCGACAAGGACGGACATATCCGTTCCCGGGGCGTTTTCATGGAATCTGCGCAGCCTCTCCCCCAAAATTTCAAACGATTTAACACGGTCGGACAGGTTCATCTTTTTATTTGCAAATTTACTTTTAAATG
The DNA here is from genome assembly GCA_903828645.1 of uncultured Bacteroidales bacterium. Classification (GTDB taxonomy): domain Bacteria; phylum Bacteroidota; class Bacteroidia; order Bacteroidales; family FEN-979; genus CAIVAT01. The sequence continues at coordinate 3,012 of CAIKNA010000266.1, read as the reverse complement.
GTCTAACCTGTATTATCCGGAATTTAAAACTTTGCAGGCAGTGCGAATAAATTCATGTTCGTTGCGTTTTAACTACAGCAGGATTTAGTTGTCAGGATGAGCCTGAACGGTCACTTTGTAACTATCTTTGCGGTGTCATGGACTTAATACTGTCTGATAAAACCAATTCAGGAATGACAATGAGAATGTTTCTTTTTTTTGTCCTTATATCGATTGTTCCCGCGACATACAATACACTTTCAGGACAACGTTTTCAAAGCATTGAGGCTGCGGAAGACACCCTTTCTGCGGTCCTGGCTTCGCTGAACCTGGCAACCGGAGACAGTTCAAGAGATCTGCTGAATCAAACTTTTTCCGATGTTCTGCTGGAGACACTTAAAATCTCCGCATCAGACAGCTACCCGTTTGAATCACTGAAAACTCTTGTTAAGATTACTTCGCCGGATCACAGATTCCGCATCTTTCACTGGAGTCTGATTTCGGGAGAAGGAAAACACAAGTATTACGGCTTTATTAAACTTCTCGACCACTCCCCACCAAGTGTATATCCGCTTGTCGACCTGTCGGATTCACTGCCCGCCCCCGATACTGCACTCCTTGACAACATGCATTGGCTGGGTGCCTTGTATTACAAGGTCATTTCCGGGGAAACAGCCAAAGGAGAAAAGATATATACGCTTCTTGGCTGGGCAGGACGAAACTCAACATTTACCCAAAAAATCATCGAAGTTCTTTTTTTCGATGAACAGGAAAAACCTCATTTCGGGGTAAAGATATTTCCTGACTACAAACAGGGAAACATGACCCGGGTAATTTTTCGTTTTGCTGCCTCAACAACCATGTCCATAAAGTATGAAAAACAAGTCATTGCAAGCAATAAAAAGTGGAACGCCAAAAAAAAGGAATTTGCTTACACGCTGGATGAAGCCCTGATGATTGTTTGCGACAGGATGGTCCCGCTTGATCCGCAACTGGAGGGACAATACCAGTTTTATATTCCCTCCGGAGACATCTATGACGGCTTCGCTTTTGAGAGGAATCGCTGGAGATTTATTTCCGGCATTGATCCAAGAAATAAAAAGTAGTGTTTTTTATTTTTTTTTGATTTCCAATTAAATTTGTTTACTTTGTTTTCTTAATATTGCAGTACTAAATCAAACATCGCAGATCTAATTTAAAACCTTCATTTTATGAAAAAGTACAATTTTAACGCAGGTCCTTCCATCCTTCCGCGTATTGCCGTTGAAAACTCCGCCAAAGCTATCCTGGACCTGAACGGCATCGGTTTATCATTACTGGAAATTTCTCACCGGAGCAAAGACTTCCAGGCCATCCTGGATGAAACTGTTGCTCTCTTTAAGGAACTGCTGAGTATCCCGGAAGGTTATCAGGTGATATTTCTTGGCGGAGGTGCCAGTTTGCAATTTTGCATGATTCCCTACAATTTTCTTAACAAGAAGGCCGCATATTTAGAAACTGGCGTGTGGGCTCAGAAAGCCATCAAAGAAGCTAAATTTTTTGGAGAAGTAGAAGTTGTCGCCACTTCAGCCGACAAAAACTTCTGCTACGTCCCAACCGGCTACAAGATCCCCGCCGACGCTGATTATTTCCATATTACAACAAACAACACCATTTACGGGTCGGAAATCCGTTATGACATGGACAGCCCGGTTCCTTTGGTTGCAGACATGTCATCGGATATCCTGAGCCGTCCCGTCAATGTTGCCAAATATGCCATGATCTATGGTGGTGCCCAGAAAAATCTCGGCCCTGCAGGTGTCACTTTTGTAATAATTAAGGAAGAGTTGCTGGGCAAGGCGGAACGCAAAATACCTACCATGCTCAACTATGCCACGCATACCAAGGAACCTTCCCTGTATAACACACCTCCTGTTTTTGCTATCTATACCTGTCTTGAAACACTGCGGTGGATAAAGAGCCTTGGAGGTGTAAAAGCGGTCGAGGCTATGAACATTGCAAAAGCAAAACTTTTATATGATGCAATTGACAACAGCAAAATGTTTGTGGGAACCGTTGCAAAGGATAGCCGGTCGCTCATGAATGTCTGTTTTGTCATGAAAGATCAATATAAGGACAAAGAGGATGGCTTTATGGAATTTGCAAAAACCAAGGGCATGATAGGCATCAAAGGACACAGGTCGGTCGGAGGTTTCAGGGCTTCCATCTACAATGCCATGCCGATTGAAAGTGTACAGGCCCTGGTTGATGCCATGCATGATTTTGAGAAATCTAACGCCTAAAACAGACATTTATGACAAAAGTATTGGTAGCCACTGATAAACCATTTGCTCCTGCAGCAGTAAAGGGTATCCGTAAGGTAGTGGAGGATGCCGGTTTTGAACTGGCGCTTCTTGAAAGTTATACCAGCCAGGACGATTTTATCAAAGCTGTGGCAGATGCCGATGCGGTAATCATTCGCAGCGATAAAGCAGATCAGGCAGTAATTGATGCCGGCACAAAACTGAAGATTATTGTCCGGGCAGGAGCCGGGTACGATAACATCGACCTGCAGGCAGCCACGGCCAAAGGTGTTGTCGCCATGAACACACCCGGTCAGAACTCAAATGCAGTTGCAGAACTTGCACTTGGTATGATGGTCTTCTACGCGCGTGGCTTTTTCAACGGCAAATCGGGAAGTGAACTGATGGGGAAAAAACTTGGAATTCATGCCTACGGTTTTGTGGGAAAAAATGTTGCACGCATTGCCAAGGGTTTCGGGATGGAGGTTTACGCTTTCGATCCGTTTATTTCCCGCCAGGAAATTGAGAAAGAGGGCGTTAAATGGATTGGGACTGTTGAAGAATTATACAGCACTTGCCATTTTATCTCGCTGCACATTCCTGCAAACAGCCAGACTAAACTTTCGGTGAACCATGCTCTGCTTTCCAGGATGCCCATACCAGCCTGCCTTGTCAATACTGCAAGAGCTGAGGTTATCAATGAAGCCGACCTGTTGAAGATATTCCAGGAGCGAAAAGATTTTGCTTATCT
>CAIKNA010000265.1 GCA_903828645.1 uncultured Bacteroidales bacterium | reverse complement strand
TACACTTTTCATTGGATATGTTGTTTGTTTATAAAATACCGCGCTTTATATTTCACTGTTGATCATTAAATATTCCTTCAGTTTTCAACGCTATTTTGCACTGGAAGCAATCTCCATTCATGTAAACGGCAAAGAATATTGTCAGTCTCTGACGCACCTTACTGAATAACCAAATCGTTTTTCGTTAGACGGGAAAAGGACGCTGCTTTCTATTAATTGCAGGTTATAGCTATAAGATGAATTCCTCTGGGCATTACTCCAATAGGATCCCAGATTTCCTCTCATTATCAAACCAATGGCGGAGGGATTGATATACCCTGCCGCATGAATTTTCAATGCAGAATTAAACGGACCTGTCCAGTCCGTCCATCCTCCGGCCGAAACCAGGTTTTCCCATTCCGAAATGGTAGGAATACGCCATTGGAGACCAAGTTCCAGGTAACATGGGTCATTGGCCATTATCCAATTTGAGTTTTCGCTGAAAGCACCTGTAATCCATTGCGGTGTGATGGAGTTTCCCCCGGCAGCCCTATATCCCTGTTTTTGGTTAAATCGCCAGTACCAGCCTGCAGACGCTTCTGTGGCATCGTTTACGACAATGGCTTGCTGGCTGGCGCCAAGATTCCGGGTGAGCCAGCATTTCGCCGGTTCACCCGGAATATTTGTTGCCGTGCCGTAACTAACTGTCTTGGCTACCGGGGCAACTCCTCCGGTTGTTGTATGACTGACGGTAAATGGAACACCGCAAGAAAAACAAGGAGTTGTTGTAAATGTAAGGATGGTTGGATTGGAGAACCCGCAATCGTTGTAGGCCCAAATATACCTGGTGTAGGTAGTACTGCAGTTCAGCCCGGGCTCTACTTTCGATGTATCCGTATTCAATTCTGTTGCGGCGGCAAAAATATTATCTGCACTCCATCTGTACCCTGAAACGGCTGATACTGAATTCCATTTCCAAATGATGGTATGATCACTGGCTGAAGGAACCCGGGCAACCGGTGACGAAGGTTCTGTACAATTGCAGAACAATACACGCCATGAACCATTCAGGTATACAGCTACAGCAGGGTCGGTTTCAAGGATGCAATCATTGCAGATCACAATTAACCCTTCCGCCGGATCAGCGATAAGATCCCGCTGTGCTTTAGACATTCTTGGCGGGAGCAGACCTTTGTTTGTAAACTGTATATCAAGTCCTGCAGATGGATTGGGGGCAGCATTGTCAACATTGATTCCTACCTGGGCATAGCTCATTGCTCCAAAGATCAGGAAGCCTGTCAGAAAAAGAAGCACTCTTTTCATGCGTTTAAATATTGATTGTTACTAATTTAAGAACATTGTCAAACAACCAGTTGCCGATCATACCGGGGTGTTGGCCGCTCCGGTTGTCAATCCCTGACGCAGCGCAGGGAATAGCCATACCAGGTTGTGAGAAGAAACGCTGTGGAATAGTTGTCACTGAATACAAATCCCCAGCCGTCATAAGGGGAACTGCCTGCGGAGCTGCTCCAGTATTGTCCAACCGAACCCCTGTCCTCGAGGTTGCCTATTATCCAGGTTTGCTCTATATAAAGCCATCCGGCGGCATGAAGTTTGAGCGGGGAGTTCCACGGGTCAATCCAGTTGTTCCAACCACCGGCGTTCTGCAGGTTGCCCCATTCCGTATGGGTGGGTATCCGCCATGGGAATCCAAGTTCAAGTTTGCAGGGATCATTCGTAGTCAACCAGTCGGAGGTCTCATTTTGAGTGAATGGAGAGGGCCAGTCGGGTGTTATTGTCGTGCCATCATGCTTATATCCCTGCTTTTTGTTGAACTGCCAGTACCATCCGGCAGAAGCTTCGGTGGAATCGCTCACGCCAATGGCCTGGCCGCTGGCGCCAAGGTTTGTTGTTATCCAGCATTTTGTTGGTTCACCGGGCACACCGGATACTGTGTTGTATGTCACTGTTTTATCTACAGGAGCAACCCCTCCCAAAGGAGAATGACTGATGGTTAATACAGTTCCGCAAAAAGAGGTTGCGGTGGTTTGCGTGAGTATACCTGGAGGGGAATGCCCGCAGACATTGTATGCCCAAACATACCGGATATAGGAAGTTGTGGAATTCAAACCACTTTCAATCGTTGAAGTGGAGGCTCCAAAATCAATGGCCGTATAATAATTGTTGGTGGTATTCCATTTGCACCCCGTTGCATAAAGCACTGAATTCCAGTTCCACACTATGGTATGATCAAAGAACTGGTGAGTTCCGGCAGTTGGTGCCACCGGTTCCGTGCAGGAGCATGTAAGTAACCGCCATGCACCACCCGAGTATACGCACAATGTCGTTGTTTGATCGGTCATGCAATCGGTGCAGATCACGATCAATCCTTCGGCAGGAGTTGCGATGAGATTGCGCTGGCTTTTTGTCATCCTGGGAGGAAGCAGCCCCTTGTCGGTAAATTTTACATCGAGCCCCGCTGACGGATCAGGTGCGGTGGCGTCAGAATTTATTCCAATCTGGGCAACAGCCATCGCTCCCGCAACCAGGAAGCAGATCAGAAAGAGTAGCGCTCTTTTCATGCGTTTAAAAATTGATTGTTAATAAATTAACTAACGAATGGTTATGGCAATAACATTACTAATATCCTGATATTATACTATTTAGTGAAATTAATGAAAAATAAAACTTATAAACAAAGTTATTTTTACAATATTTCTGACCGGAAACCTTATAACCGAAGTGACTGAAATGAGTTAATTTTGGTATTTATATCAAAACGGGTTGCGAGAATAAACGATTTCTGTGATTATTTGTACTTTTATCAAGTTGAGAAATACTGAAACCGGGAACAATGAAACATCAGCGGTGAAAGGTCAATATTTACTCAATATGGAGAAAATGAAAGTTACTGCATTAAATTCAGTTTTATTTTTCATAGTACTTATTTGTTTGGCCAATCCCAACTTCACTTTTGCTCAAACATCATCCTACCGTTTCAGTTTTAACAAATACACCACCAGAAAGGGAAATTCCCTGAACCTCCAGCTGCTTTCCCCCGATTATGACATATTGCGCAAATACCCCCTGATCGTCTTTTTACATGGCTCCGGCTCAATTATTTTCATTTCCTCATTTTGGTATTAATTTCTACCAGATACCATTTTATTTGTCTGCAATGAATAGATAAGAAAACGCCAAATGGGTACCAACCCTATTTCAGGAATTACAGCTGATGGGGCAGTGTGATGAAACTTTATGTTTAATCCAGCGTATAAATATTCAGTCTGAATACAGAAGACTAATTAAAATTTTCTACGTTTCACTAACCATTTATAACCCTTATTATCCGAGGATATGGAAACCAAAAAGGAAAGCACATCGTTAAAAGCTGCATCGTTAAAAGCTGCATCGTTAAAAGCTGCATCGTCAAAAGCTACATCGTCAAAAGCTATAGCATCAATGGTTGCTGTGCCAAAGGCTGAAAAGGAAAAATGCGGAATAATAATGCCAATATCTGCGATTGATGGATTGCCAGAGCAACATTGGCTGGAAGTTAAAGAAATTCATTCTGATGCAATTATGGCTGCCAATTATGATGCCAATCTGGTCAGCAACGCTGATGATATCGGGATCATTCAAAAAACAATCATCCAGAATTTATATGATAACCCGATCGTAGTATGCGACGTCAGTGGCAAAAATCCCAATGTGATGTTTGAATTAGGGATGAGACTTGCTTTTGACAAGCCGACCATCATTGTTAAAGATGACAAAACAACATACAGTTTCGACACATCGCCGATTGAACATCTGACTTATCCCAGAGATTTACGATTCAGTAAAATTGTGGAGTTTAAAAAAGAGCTGTCCGAAAAGATCATTGCTACTGTTAAAAAATCAAAAGCAGATAAAAATTTCTCAACATTTTTAAAACATTTTGGAAAATTTACGGTTGCAAAACTGGAAACCACAGAAGTCTCTAAGGAAGAATTTATTGCTGAAGAGTTAAGGGAGGTGAAAATTTCCATTCAGCGTCTTGCCATGCGTGATTCAACTGTTCGCCAGCGGTTTACAATCAATGACAAGAATGATTCTGTGTTCCTTGACGATTATATATATGCATTCTTAAACAGTTATTTAATCAATTTTGAACCTGCGGAATGGAAGAAAGTACTCGGTATGTCAAACAGGTATTTCCTGTATAATAAAGTATTATCCAAAATAAAGGCTGATGGTTTAAAAATTGATACCGATGATGTTGGAAGCAGGGTTGATTCGGCAATTGACAACATTAATTCAACGAAAAATTATTATAACGTTATAAAAAGTTACGGTCTTTAGTTTGATGGTCGTTAAAACTGGGTTATTGTTATTTAACGGGTTCAGATGTAAAACAACTGAGTAGCACTTCATTCCTTTTTGCTCAAGTTGAGAAATATGAAGGCTGGATTGATAGAAATAGTAACTTTATAACCCCGTTGGTAACAGTAGAAATCGTTGCCAAACCCCAATAAGATGAAAAACACCGAGCACCTTTTGTTCCTTTTGATTTTACATCCATTTTCTGCAATTGGTCAGGAAAGTTATAAATCCGATTCTGCAATGATTGCTAACTATTTAAGTGATCCCAAACTGCCGGGAATAGTGAATGAATACTATTATAAAAAATTTACAGCATCTGATGATAGCATGTCATTTAACCTATTGGACACCCTAACATCGAGGAATGATCATTTTTTCCCATTTTACTTTTCAATATTCAACGGGATAGTTATACATTCAGATTTTGCTTTGGTTGAAGCGATGGGTGGTTATTGTTTTAATTAGTGTCAAATTATCCAAATGAAATATTCAATTTTTTTCTTCACAATAATGATTATTTAAAAAGGTATACCTTTTATCTGGGGGAGGAATTTTATTTTAAGCAATGCAGAACATCCGAAATACCTATGACATATTCACAATTTCATAGATATCTAAAGAAAAAACTTAATCTGAAAGTTAAAAGCATGAAAATGACATTTGATGAATTCGATATTCAAATTAAAGAGTCAATGAAAAACATGAATTAAAATCCATTGATACTGTTGCAAGCGGTTTGATTTCACGAAAAAACATGCCGGATTTAACCTTGACGATTTGATTTGGGAACCTATGAAATGTAGTATTGTAAACTAAATAATTTTCAGCAATGGCAATAGAACAGGGAACAAAAGAAAATCCATGGATGCTAAAGACTCCACCACTATCTTCTGATTTCACTATGCATAAGGATATCAGGGATGGCAAGGAAATATTGGTTTGCATAGTCGGTAAAACCATTTTGCACTATGATTATCACTGCCTGGCAGATTTGCACTCGATGCTTAAGAATTATGGCGATTGGATGGAACTTGGAAGCGCTGACGAGCAGAAACCAGCTAAAGAAGGCACGGTTGAAGCATGGGGACGATCAGAGAACAACCCAGCAGGTGGATGGTACGGGCTTAAGAAAGGGCTTAGGGGACGGTTCGGAATGTATGTTCCGCCTTTAATGGAAAAACTAGGACTTGCTGAACTTACGCACGATCCCAAGGGAAATAAAATGAGAGCCAGGTAGAAAGGAAAAACACAATGATCACCAATAACAGACTTGATAAATCATTCGGTACCATTGGCTCATCCGCAGGGGTATTTGTCTTCATTGCGGGGGTAATTCTTACATGTCTGTATTTCTCAGCAATAATTCTGGTTCTGACAGGAGCATTTGTTGGATTTACAACTTCAAGTGCATTGATTGACTACGGTAAAAAACGGGTCAAATTTTCGAATAACCTCTTTGGGTTCTTAAGAATTGGGAAATGGATGCCACTTGATCCGTCAATGAAAATCGGCATAAGAGAATCGAATCAAACTTATCGGGCATATGGCCGGGGGAACCAGGCGCTCGATGTTACACAACATGATTTCAGGCTGATACTTTATGATTCTGCGAAAAAAGAAATAATGCCTGTCAAAAAAATGAAATCACTGGATGCTGCCAGAATTGAACTTGAAATTGAATGTAAAAGACTGGGATTAGGCTCTATTTGATTGGATTTAATAATGCACCAAACCAATCTTTGCGGTGGTTCGTGCAACATACTGGAAATATTAATATAAGCCATTCAAATGAAACTAATCGACCTTTCTCACCTCCTAAATGAAGAAATGACAGTCTACCCTGGCACGCTTCACCCAAAATTTGAAATTATCGGTGCTGTAGAGAAAGATGGGTATGCCGAACTTAAAATGACCATGGTTCTTCACACCGGGACACATATTGATGCTCCATGCCACATGTTTAAAGGTGCAAAATCCATTGACCGGTTCCCATTAGATAAATTTGTGGGGAAGGCAATAGTGATCCCATGTCGGGACAACGAGGAAATTAGTTTGGAATTTCTGCAACCATTTGAGGATATGATCGCTCAAATCGATTTCATCCTCTTCTTCACAGGCTGGCAGTATAAATGGAATACTCCGGCCTATTTTGATGATAGCCCAACTCCAACCGTGGAAGCGGCAAAATGGCTTACAAAATTCAATCTGAAAGGAATTGGTTTTGATTCATTTTCGGTGGATAAAATTATCTCAGCTCATGTAGTCACATCGGAGAACTTGCCAAATCATCATATTCTACTTGGGAAAGAGATACTCCTGATTGAAAATCTGACCAATTTAGATAAACTTCCCGAAGGTGCTTTTGCGTTTCAATGTGTACCTTTGAAAATCGAAAATGCTGATGGTTCACCAATCCGGCCAATTGCCATGCTCGACCAATAATATGGGCAATCAATAATTCCATATTGGAAGAACTATTAACGTCGGGCATCTTGATGCCATTGATGGCACGCCTGTGCTGGATATAAAGCCAGTATTCAAAGAGTTCCAGCCGAAAGGTGAGATCAGGCAGCCAGAGTGACCTGGGGATTTGATGAAGGATTTTTGGAAGTAGTTTTTGATCTAAGTCGAGCGGTTCATTACCCATCTGAAAATTCCCAATTGAAAAAAGCATGTTGAAAAAATGAAAAAACATTGCCTCACTATATTGTCCGTTACTTTTCTGTTTTGCGGAGTATCTTTTTTGCAGACAAAATCATTTGCCCAATTTATCATTGGAAAGACTCCTGTTGGATTCGAATCTGAGATTAATGATTTTCTAAGGCAAGATTCTGTTTCATTCCCGCTATCTGGTGTTTATTTATTTACTGGCAGTTCGACCATCCGTAAATGGGATAATTTAAAAAACGATTTTGATGAAATAACCGTCATTCAACGTGGTTTTGGTGGTTCAACCATGAAAGCCCTCAACTATTACATCAATACTATCGTTTTGCCTTATAAACCAAAAACCATAGTGGTTTATGAAGGGGATAACGATTTAGCACAGGGTGTTAGCCCAAAGGAATTCATCATTCTATGCGACACTTTCATCAGTAAAGTTCACCGGAAATTGCCTGAAACGATAATTTATTTCTTGTCTGTGAAGCCCTCTTTTGCCAGGAAACAACAATTACCATTGCAAAACGAATTAAACCAGCAATTGAAAAAATTAACCAAAAAAAGAAAGAAAACGAATTTTATCGATATACGTCCATTGATGTATGATAAGAAAGGGGGACTTCGTCAGGATTTTTTCGAATCAGATTCACTCCATGTTAACCAGTATTGTTATAGCGTTTGGGCGAGTTATATGAAAACAAAAATGGGCATCCGCAAATAGTTTCTATTAATTCTGTGTTGCATTCATTTCTTTTCATCGATTTCTATCCCCCATTCATCGTGTTTCAACCTGATTCAGCCGATTCAGCATGGGCCACCTTTGCAATCCGTTATATTTTTGCTTCATCAACATTAAACAATAGTCAAAATGAAAACAACAATAACACTCTTAGCAGCGGTTCTGACCCTTTCGGCAAGTGTACTTTTCGCTGGCAATGAAACATCATCCACTCCAGTTTCAAACGAGAATACCACAATTACAATGGAATTTCTCGCACCGGTGGCACCAGCGGAAGCCACATTTGAGGATTGTACGGTGAATGATACTGAACACCTGGTGCCTGTTACGCCCTCAGAAGCCACGTTTGAAGAAATGCCGGCAGATGTATACACTGTATTTGATCTGGCTCCAGTTGCCCCAATTCAGGCTGATTTTGAAGATATCGTTGCACAAGTTACCATTGATAATGAAACTTTGGCACCTGTGACTCCCGCTGCTGCCGATTTTGAATAGGCTCATCAAACCCAATATATTTTCCGTTTTTCAGAAAAGCTGCCCGATGGGTGGCTTTTTCTATTTCATTAAAAAAAATTGGCGTTTGTAATCAATGCTGTCCTTTCAAGACCAACTGTCATCCGATTCGGTACAGTTTTGAAATTCACGGCATGGGGATTGGGAAATTATAATATCACACGTTTACATGGTCGGGAATGGTGTCATTTGAAACACGGTTATCGAGGTATATGACGATTCATTAACTTTGGCGTCCAAATAAAGGTCATGAAAAAGAAACTATCAACAATTGGCATTCTGTTCATGCTGATGATGAAACATCCGCCAATGCCGGAATTTTCATTGTTCCAGAAGCACTACATCGTTGAGGTTCGTTGCTTTTCTCTCAAAAAGATAGCCCTGGAATTTTTCATCAATTAACAGGTGGAAGAATTGGAATACAAATTCTTTTTTTTAAAGACAGACCAAAATGAAATTCAGAAACTCAGTACTTGAATTCTGTGCAGTTATATTCTATTTCTTTCAGATCGAATTTAGCGTAGCAGAATTCACCCTCATAAGGTATATGCCACACCGCTTCTCCATATGACGATACCTTCCTGCCATCCTTTTCAATAAAATTTTTAATGGGTGTTGACCATTTAACACTGAGATATGTTTTTCCATCCTCACAGTAGAATCTATCATCGGAAATAAAATCAATTAATTCTCCTTTGAGATTGAATTTGAGGACAGCCGATACTGTAATCTTATCATTAGTAAATTTTGCTTTAACAGTGAGGGAATCGATGGTTTCCCACTCAATATTTTCACTGATCAAGGTTGAAGGTGCAAAACAGCACATGTCATTAAACACAGTCACTGTCTCTCCATGGTTCATTTTATCACCTCTGGCATCCACTACCTGAAACATTGAAGCAATTTTAATTTGCATGGTAGCAGTATTCCCAGCATAAACATGCAACCCATCAAACGGTATCCCGAACATCTTCGCCCTGATATAGAAAAATCGTGAAGGTTCATCAAAGAAATTATATTGATGGGATGTGATTGGCATCCATCCGCTATTTTTGTTCCGTTTCATGGCACCCGACCAAACAACCCGTACATTCTGAATCATTGGTTTCCCAATCGCTCCAGCATAGATCAGATATTTTTGGACTGGTGCTGGCAGAGGTTCAATTTCTTTGAGGGTTAATCCTTGAGAATCAGAAATGGGTTTCAACCTTTTCCGGACTTCAGACTTGTAGATGTTTTTGTAACTCATATTAATAGATAAACGGAATGAGTTTCTTCGTTTTTTTCTGATAATCAGTGTATTCCTCTTTGAAATTGTCCATGAGGGCTTTTTCTTCAACGTTGATTCTGTACAAAAAGGCACCCAACACTGGCAAAAACACGATTATCAAACTAATCCAGTTGCCTAATGTCAACCCAAACCCTAAAAACGTCAATAAACCGCCTGAATATGAAGGATGCCTGACCATAGTGAAAACCCCGTTAGTTTTCAACTTATGATCATGATGAATGGCAACATCAGCCGTAAAATATGATTTCAAAGAAAAAACAGTAAAGAGCCGCAGCGTAATTCCAATTACCATCAATGAGAGTCCTGAAAAGTACTTGATGGTACCGAACCCTGGATAAGCAAATGCAACATAAACACCTATTGTGATAGATACAGCAATAACTATCCAGATTTTACCCATTGAATTCTGATCATGAGATATCGCCTGGGATTTCTTTGATCTGGTAAGAAGGTTGATCAGAACCTCAGAAAGGAGCCAAATTGAATTGACTATGATCATTGTAATTGAATATTTGTCCATATAGGTTTTTTATGTGATTGGGTCAGAAATTTCAGAACCTTATAAAACGGTGATTGCATGAGATGTGTGAACTATGACAAATAGCAAAGAGATCCCCGGATAAACAGAATAATGATATGGGACCTTGATAAACAAGGTGCTGCCAATCAACCCGATTCCAACAAACCAAATGATCGTTGATAAGGATGGTAGTTGGTCAGGTCAAAAAACTCCAGCATGTTGGAAATGATTTGCTTTATGTCTACTGCCATTGGTTCAGGTGTTTCCCGGTGATTGATAATGGTTGGTCAAATCTGGAATCAGAATTGACAGTAACGACGGTAAAGGGTTCCATTAATTCGGTTTTAGTGAATCAAAGATATACAAACCAAAGTTAATTATTATTTAGCTGGCACTGATATTCTCAGTTTTATTTTGGGTGCCAATATTATAAGGAATCAATTTGGGCAGTTTTAACCTTTCTCCCACGTCTTGTAAATTTACTTTCTGTTATTTCAACATAATAAACAAAAAAATATCCCCTAAGACCTTTGAATTGGTTACAGCAACGATTTCTATAAAACTCATTTTTGCACCACCTCCACTATTTTTTTAAGAATAATTGAATGATCAAAGGCGAGTTCCGGTAAATTATTAACGGGGAACAATTTTGCATCTTTAGCATCATCTCCTGCTTTAATGGACTCCTTTGATCCATTAATGAAGCCGTAATAAATAACAGAAACGGTTCTTTCTCTTGGGTCTCTATCAATGGCATCAAAAATGTCAAACCGTTTCAATGAAACATTTGACAGGTTAGTCTCTTCCAACAATTCCCTATAGACAGCATTATCAATAACTTCGTCAATATTGACATAACCACCGGGGAATGCCCAGCGATCCTTAAACGGTTCATGCGCTCTGCGAATTAACAAAACGTTCAAACCTGCATCTGATTTAGAAAAGATGACTGCATCTACAGTTAATGCGAAGTGCGGATAATTGTACGTAAAGCTCATTTCTTATAAATTTATTGAAGACAATCTTATATTCAGTTTTATACATTCTATAATTGCCTTTTCAGCATATAGCTATGGTTATCAATAGCCAGGATGGTTTTTTGAAACTGCACCTGCTGATATTCCTCTTTTTATTCTTTGCGTGTTTACTTGCGTTATCTTAATTGAGAATCATAAAGTAAAAAAAGCGGTCGGCAGATATAGTGCCAACCGCTTTTTTACCCCGAGGAAAATTATGCTCCCGGGATTGTCAATCAGGTTCTGGTTAATTCACAATAATCTTCCGGATTGCAGTACCTTCGGCAGTAGTAATTCTGATGAAGTAACTCCCCCTGGGCTGTCCTGAAAGATCGAAAGTATAGCTGTCCCTGCCGGAACAACTGGTTACACTGATGATCTTTCCTTCCATATTGAGGATTTCAACATCCATTTGTAAAAGCCAGCGATCAGCTGCGCTGAGTGTGAATTTTCCAGTGGTTGGATTCGGGAAGAGCAGGATGTTTCCCTGGATTCTTTCTGACATTCCCACAAGTCCTTCCTGCGAAACAGTCACCGTAACCGCGGTGAGTCCGTTTACAAGAACGGTGATGATTGCAACACGCGGGTCAAGTGCCGTATTTTCGAGGTAAACTGCATTGATGGTTCCGTTTCCGCTTCCTGAAGCGGTTACCGTACACCAGGGAACATTTGAACTTGCGCTCCAGTTGCTATTGGATGCAACCGTAAAATTGGTGGTTCCGGCAGCAACAGTCACATTCCTGTTCGCAGGGGTCACCAGCAGTGTGGGGGTCACACCGGCCTGGGTCACGGTTACAACCACTGGTCCGAGACCATTTACAAGAACAGTAACATTTGCAATACGCGGGGTGACTAAAAGGTTCTCCTGGTAGGCTGCATTCAAAGTGCCATTACCGGTTCCTGCACTTGTCACCGAACACCATCCCTGGTCGCAGCTTGCCGTCCATGCAGAATTGGTAGTTACAGTAAAAACAGTATTTCCAGCCGGGGCAGTTACATTCTGGTTGGGCGGTGTTACGGTAAGGGTCGGGCTAATCCCCGCCTGGGTCACCATCACAACCACGGGTGTTAATCCTGCCACCGTCACAGAGATATTGGCTACCCGGGTCATGGCGGTCGTATTCTCCAGATAATTTGCCTGGATGGTCCCATTGCCGGCACCTGAATTCGTAACAGTGCACCATGTCTGATCGCTGGAAACAATCCAGGAAGAGTTGGAAGTGACTGTGAAACTTGTTGCGCCCGCAGGTGCCGTTACATTCTGGTTGGGTGGTGTGACCAGGAGTGTGGGTGAGGCTCCCGCCTGGGAAACGGTGACCACAACCGGGGTCAACCCGGCAATGGTAACGGTGATATTGGCAACCCGCGAAGAAAACAATGTATTTTGTGAATAGTTCGCCGTAATGGTTCCGTTGCCCGTTCCCGTGGGTGTCACTGTACACCAGGTCTGATCACTGCTCACCGTCCAGGGGGTTGTGGCATTGGTAGTAACTGTGAAATTTGTCGTTCCCGCAGCCGGGGTGACCGATTGGTTGGGTGGTGTGACACTGAGCGTAAGGGCTGCACCCGCCTGTGTCACGGTAACCACGACAGGAGTAAGCCCGGTAACAGTAACCGTAATGTTGGCAACCCTGGGTGTGAGCAGGGTATTCTGGGTATAAGCAGCCGATATTGTGCCATTTCCTGCACCTGATGGTGCAACGGTGCACCATGTCTGGTTGCTGGTAACAGTCCATGCTGAATTGGAGGTAACCGTGAATGGCGTGGTTCCTGCAGGTGCCGTGACATTCTGGTTTGGCGGGGTAACTGCCAGGGTGGGGGAACCTGCTGTTCCCGTGAGGCTAACGTCGTCAACCCCCCAGTACCTTCCGTAAGTCCCTGTATAATTCCATTTGATCTTTACCTGGCTCTGTCCGGCCAGTGCCGCGATCACCTGGCTGAAAGCCGCAGGATTTGCAGTTGTGACGGTGAATGTCTGGATAACCGTCCACGTGGAACCACCATTGATGCTATAGGAAACCGTGCCCGACGATCCTGTATTCGACCTGAAATAATGGTTGAATTGCAGGGTGATGTTTGTGAACCCGGTCATATCAATCACAGGTGTTACCAGGTCCACATTTTGAGAATTACCCGTTCCATAATTACGGCTGTTGAGGAAAGCATAATTTCCTGTAAGGGCTGGTAACGGCGTTTGACCGGTTATTACTCCGAACTGCCAGATCTCTCCATTTCCCTGGACATCAACCTGCGACCAGCAGGAAGGGATCGTGGTGGCAGAAAAACTCTCACTGAACGGCAGTGAATATACACCACACAGTGTTGTGAATGTCAAATCATTGCCATAGAAGGTTCCACTTGCGTTGGTGGCATATGCCCTTACGTGATAGGTGGTGTTGGCAATAAGTCCGGTGAGGGAGCTGGAAAAAACTCCTGTCCCCGAACCATCGGTGGTATGGTTGCCGGCAATGACAGGATTTGCAGTGGCACCCCAGCATACTCCCCTTGCAGTTACCGTAGAACCTCCGTCGGAGGTTACGTTCCCTCCGGCTGTAGCAGTGGTCAGGGTGATTGCCGAAGCAGCAGTAGTGATCACTGCCGCTGCACACGGAACAAACACCACATCGCTTCCGTTGCTGGTTCCATCGCTGTTCACTGCAACAATGCGATAGTGATAAGTGGTTCCGCCTGTAAGACCGGAAATGGGAGCATTCACGACGACGGAAGCAGTTCCCGAGCCTGCAGAAAGCACAGCCGTGCTGTTTCCATAGCTTACCGTAGTTCCCCATTCGAAATGGTAGTTTGTCGGCAACCCGTTTGGATTAACGCCTCCGTTGAGGGTTGCCCCGGTGCAGGTCACACCCGTTGGGTCATTGGTTATCACAATAGGGTTGCTGGCAAACCGGAAAGAGGCGATTCGTGTTTTCCACCCGGTGGATGAACTCGTGGCCAGATATTCATTGGTATACCAGAAGGTTGCTTTTGCACTCGGGTCACAACTTATTGAACTGTAATCTCCCCAACGCGCTGCTGTGTTTGTTTGTGATCCGGTTCCATTATAAATCCCGCGTTCGGCAATGGTCATCTGGTTCAGTGCATCATTCTTTTTCCGCCCTGTATACCTGATGGAAGGGTACAGGCTGGTGCCGGACACAGAATAACCCATGGCCATGTTTCCGCTTGAGTCCATGGCGATGCTGGCCATCCACCGGCTGTTATTGTCTGAAATTGAATAGGTTCCCTGCTGGTAAATGGACCAGGCCCCGGTTGTCTTTCTTAACTCGTACCATCGGATGCCTGCTACGGTGGTTGAAATATCAACGGTATGGTTGCACACCAGGGTTGAATATCCTCCGAATGACCGGTACTGGAGCCGGTACATCATGCGGTCGTTGAGGGGGTCGAGTTTCACGGTGGTGGAGGGTTGGATTATCCCGGTAATATTGGCAGTGAACGCATTCACCGGTAAGGAGAGAAAATTGGTGAAGGTGGAGTTCGACGTAGTAGTCCAGTCAACATGAAATTCATAAATCCCGAGATGATCAGAAGTACCATCATATGCATAAACGAAATAATTGGGAGGGTTCCCTGCAGGGAATGGCCCGTCGCAATCGGATGGAAGCCATGCGTAGGCTTCGTCTGAAGCTGTTTTTGTAAACATGACCATGGTCGCTGCAGGGCTTCCTGCCAGCATGAGGGTACGATTGTAGGCAACGGCACCGACACCGGCATAGTTGCCTGCAGTAGCGGTAAACATGTTCATCGACATATAATAGCCATCGCCCCATACGCCGAATTTCGGGTAATCGGGCATGTTGGTAAAGGAATACTGGTAACGGTACCAGCTGCCCAAAGGATCGGATGTTTGAGATACTGCGATCATCTGGTAAAAAGGCCCTGCCGGATAATTAGGAAGAGAGAATTGAGAAAAAACCCACCGGTCGGCCTGTTCATCATACAAAACAACTGCGTCACCATCATTTGAATTGTTTGTTAACCCGTTGAAAATACTGCTGTTGGCCAATGGACCAATCAGGAGGGTGCCGGTTTTGCTGTAAATGGAATAGTGGCAGTTCACGACCTGGAAATAATTATTTGGTCCGACATCACCATGGGTATCAGGAGGAATATATCCTTCCGTATTTGTATTGCCGTCGAAATTCACGATCGTGGTATCTGTAATGGCAATCCCATTCATTGTCTGGAGAGAAGGATCCGACAATCCGCCGGGAACCTGGCCTTGCGGACGGTGCCTGATGTTGAATTTGTTCCTTACGATCCCGTCCTTCCATGAAGTCTCCGCTTTCAGGGGAAGGTGCTTGATCATCTCCCGCAATGGAGGCGAAACATCAAAATAAACCGGCGATTGCACGATTGGTTTGGAAACATCATTCTGCCCATAAGAAAAATTCAGGCAAAACAAGATCAATGATAAAATAACGGAAAATTTTCTCATGGTTGAATCAGGTTAGAAATTATTGTGACTGGGATTAAAACAATCGGATTGCCGGCTCAAATGGTTAAAAGCACTTAACATGAATGTGTATGGGGAAAAAGATAACATTTAATCTATAATCAGATCAATATCATTAATTTTACAAAATTAACAAGATTTTATTTAATTTGGAAATATTCTTCTGTAAATTAGTCAACTATCGGTAAATAGCCCCCGTCATGCAACAATCTTCCCGCAATTCCATGTCAGTCATAAAGACGATCATTGAAAAATCAACGTTGAAACAGGAAGTATATCATAAAACACTGGATGTTTTTAACCTTTTTAAAAAAGAGAGCGAAGAATTTGTCGGGTTGAACAAAAGCAGGATGAAAAAGTCGCCCTACCCTGTTTTGTTTGAATACAGCGATCGAAGTGTTTTTGAATTTCAACTGAAATTTGGCTCGGATATCCTGATTTTTTTCATGCATTCCAATGTATTCGAGATTCCCCGGGATCATTTGGTGATGAAAAGCAGTTACATCCGGGAAAACAAAACCCGGTCTTATTGCGGGATCATCCATATTTTCAACTTCCTGGCCGACTCCTTTAAATATAACAGGACCAACGATATCGGGTATTGCATCGGCCGGATTTTTGTAAACCGCGAGAACCACTATTTTACAGAAGGGAAGCGTGAAATCGGACTGCTGTATAACAACTTTACCGGTAACATCCTGGATCAGAAAGCCATCCGGATGATCATTCACTCGTCTGTGCTGTATACTGTGAATTTCGACCTGCTAACCCCCCCATTTGAGAACATCAAGGAAGTTTCTGTTGCCGAAATGCAGACTACCCTTGATTCCATGTCAATCAGCACCGGGAAACGCCTTGGATTCCGGTTCCAGGCCGATGTTGAATAAGAGCTAAAAAAGCACTTCGAGAAGGAGTCCCCTGATCGAGTCATAGGTATGGGAGAGAATGCAATGGATCGCATCCGGCGAAGTCCACTTCACAAGAAAAATGCCCTCCCTGGTCTCGGGTGTCAATGTTTGATGAGAGTCAGCTTCCATTTCAAACCAGTGCGTTTTCTTCAAAACCCACCTCTCCTTAGCCAGGTAAATATGCCAGGTGGCTGGAAGTTCTCTGGTTATGACGACCTTTTTAAGCCCGGTTTCCTCCATTACCTCCCTGATGGCGGCGGTACGGGCAGAGCGTGCATCTTTCTTATCAATTTTACCTTTTGGCAAATCCCAAAAACCTAGTCTGTGAATAAAAAGGTAGGCCCCATTTTCGTTTTTAACGAGACCGCCCGCAGCCTCGATCAACTTAAATAACGAAACGAATGCATCAAAAGCGGCAGGTTCATTTTGCGGAGGCGATTCCGGCTCAACAATCACAAGTTTCCGGAATTTTTCATAACGGATAAAGTCCGACCATGCCTCTTTGAGTTTTTCGACCGATTGGTACTCAATCATCAGGTCGGTAGCCAGCGGATTTTCAGGTGGTGCCAAAACAAAATCAATGGTACGGTTATCCAGGAATATTTTCATCGATAAATAGTTTACATGGTAAAATTACATTTTTTCAAAGACCCGGTAGCGGGGTGATGGTTCATTTTTTGTTACCTTTGCGAACGATTTAATATAAAATACTTCATGATCTATAACAAAGACATTGCATTGAAAACTGCCGAACTGCTCCTGAAAATCAAGGCGGTCAAACTCAATCCAAGGGAGCTATTCACCTGGGCATCAGGGATCAAGTCGCCAATTTATTGCGATAACCGGATCACCCTTTCGTATCCTGAAATCCGTACATTCATACGCCAGCATTTTGTAAGGGCCATTGAAGAAAATAATTTTGAACCGGAAGCCATTTCAGGTGTTGCCACCGGTGGCATTGCCCAGGGGGTACTCGTTGCCCAGGAACTTGGACTTCCTTTTTCATATGTGCGCCCTGGCAAGAAAGAACACGGGTTGTCGAACCAGATTGAAGGAGAGGTCAGAGCAGGCCAGCGTATTGTTGTCGTCGAAGATCTCATCTCAACAGGAGGTTCAAGCCTGGGCGCTGTGCACACTTTGCGCGACGCTGGCGCAAACATCAAAGGGATGCTGGCCATATTCACCTACAACCTGTCTAAAGCGGAAAAAGCCTTCAAAGAGGCCAATTGCTCCCTGGTCACCCTGACAGATTATGATCACCTGGTTCAGAAAGCCCTTGAGATTGGCTTCATAACGCAGGAAGACATCAAAATACTGCAGGATTTCAAAAAATCACTCAGTTAACCATAGAATTTACGGCACTCGCCGGATCAGACCAGGTGCCTGAGCAAAACTACAGATTAAAAAGAGGGAGGGCTGCCCGAATGAGCAGCCCTCCCTCTTTTTTATGACCAGAACCGAAGGTCTGCTATAGTTTTATGATTTTTCCATAGCCGTTTCCGACTTTAACGATGTATGCACCCTGTGACAGTCCACTTAAATTGACAGTGGTATTGAACATGCCTTTGGGTTGCACGCCGAGAGCGGAATTTAAAAGCAGTTGCCCTGTCAGGTCAAATACAGAAAGGGTCAGGTTGCCTCTATATTCATTGTTGTAGTTTACTGTGAGAATATCCTTTACCGGGTTTGGGTTGAGTTTCAAACTACCCTTCGACTTCATTTCTCCAAGACCAGGGTCAATGCCTACTACCTGGTGGGAGGATTCTGTCCATAAACCACGTCCATAGGATGAAAGGTAAATCACACCGCAATTCACGACGTGGTAATCGCGTATTACCTGCTGACGTATTTCAGTGACAGGGACATCGCCGATATTCTCCATGTCCGGAGCCCATTGGGGCGAACCAGAGTCCAGGTTGGTTGTTGTGAAAACACCCAGGTCGGTACCGACAAGGGCATTGCTGCTGCCCGTCATCTCAAGCAAACCACTGTAAACCGGAGTCCGCGGAAGATTGTTTTGTATGGAAGTGAACAGCGGCGCTGATTCGTTGGCATTCTTTGAATAGTATACATAATCCTGGTTTCCATAATTTCCAAGGGAGACCATTACCAGACCTGAATTATTAGGGTTGATCGAAATCGAGGTAACGGTTCGCCCGGTAAAGGGAGTATTTGTAAATACCACATCCACGAGGGCACACTGGGAACTGGTGATGTTGGCCGTTGCCGAGTCGTATGCATTGACAAGCCCGGTAATACGGATTAGGCGGCCTTTGGAGGTTCCTGCCCAGGCTGTATTGAGATCCGCGGAAACGGCAAGTGCCGTGATAGGATCGTTTAATGTAGCATCCTTGAATACAGGATAATATGTAGGTGCTTTGCTGGTTTTAAGGAAATCCAGGGTCATAAAGATCCCTTTGCCCACCTTGAGGGAATCTCCATAAACGAAAAACCGGCTGGCAAGGGGGTCGGCTACGCTGATGCTGTCGCCTTTTGGAATGGGAGAAGTAACATAATATGGGAACCAGACCCCGTTTGAACCGCTGCGTACCATCACAACTGTATCAGCCGGAACAGCATTCTGATCGGCATGAAATTTGGCGCTGTCGCGTGTGATGCCAAAAACCTGGCCCTGGTTGAAAGTCTCCCACAGGCGCATGGGGATATGCCCGGAAGTATCTGTTTTTACACCTTTTGAAAAGAGATTGTAATAGTTGATATCGCTAAAGTCCTGGCGGCGGATTTTAGCGGATCCCATTTTGTTATAGACAGCAACCTTTGAATCGATATTTGACCACTCGCAGGTTCCTCCGTTTCCGCCGAAATTGGATGGCTGCGGCTGGTAATAGGCCCCCATAGCACTTGCATCCTCACGCCATACCTGGTAACCGTCACTGGCAAAACTGACCTGTGAAGGACAGAAATAGCCCAGGGCAAGTGTACCAATCCGATCTCCGCCACCCATCACAAAACTTTTTTGGGAAGAATAGGCGACTGAGTTAAACTGGCTTGTAAGCAAATTTTTATTACTGGTCTGATAGGTAATACCGTAAACACCTGCGGTGGCGAGTGTCACCCCGCCGTCGGTAGCCATGAGAAACTCGTTGGCATTCCCCGGGCGAAAAACATAGGAGTGATGATACTGTGGTGCAAAGGTTGGGCTGAGTGCGCCCTGGTCGCCGAAACTGACCTTTTCCCAATTGTAAAAACCCGAGGCGAGCACGCGCTCTCCTTGCCACATGTTCACACCCCCGAGAAATACTTTGTATGGATCTGCCGGGGATACGGCGATGGTATTGCAGTAACATCCGTTGTTAAGGCCAAAAGGCTCAAAAGTAGGATTACTCGGAAACACTACCGACCAGGTTAACCCTTTGTCAATCGAGCTGTAAACATTCAGCAACTTTCCGTCCATGCCGGCTAAACTGGCATACATCACATTGACATCGGATGGGGCAATTGCAAAAACCATCCAGCCAATTCCACCCTGGGGAAGGGCATTGGCATTGCCGTTGGTAAGATTAACCCATGATCCGAGGTTGCCGCCTGCAGAGAGGTAAGCGGAATCGCCCACAGCTGCAAGCACTGTCCCATCAGATCCGACACATACATCCATGGCATAACCTGATTTTGCTTTTTGCCACACATCGCCGTTGTCGCTGTAGTACAAACCACCGATGGTTGCAGCATACAAACGGCCCTGGGGAGAAACAGCCATTTTTGTCACTCCATAAAAATCGGGTTTATCCTGGGTGTCGGTGATGAGGGCAAAGGAGCCTCCGCTCACCGAGCGGTAGATTCCGGTTCCATTGTATTTGACCGTCTTGCAGGTAGACACGCCTGTTGCCGCGTAAACGGCGCCATCGGATGTCTGCACCAGGCAGGAAACATTGAGCACAAGGTTATTGTCGACAGGCATTTGTGTCCATGTGAGGCCAAGATCGATCGACTTCCAGATTCCGCCATGGGAGGAGCCGGCAAGGATGGTCAAACCACTTGGGTCGGTATTGTCGAAAATCGCACTCCAGACCAACCCGGGAAAATTGCCAGGGCCGGCACTCTGCCAGTTGAGCCCCATCGCACCGGAAGTAGATTTTACCCGGAGTGCTTCAGCCTGTTGGCGAGCGTTGAGAACATCCTGCGGATTAACCATGCCTGTGTGCTGGTTGGCACGGATGCTTTCCCTCCATGATCCATCATGTTTCCTGAGTTCCGGATTTCCGGGTTGGCCGGCAAAAGTCAACATGGAAAAGAAAAGCAAGGAAACGCCTAAGAAAGCTGTGATCAGGCCAAGGGGTAAAAATCTGTTTTTCATATCACTCTTTTTAATTTGACGTATATGTTTCTGGAATTAATGTTTTCTAAACCCGCGAAAATCAATGGATAGGAGATTGTGAATCGTTGTTGTTTTTAAACGAACAAATATAAAGCAAAAAAAGTATCCTGCAAAATTATTTTGCTTACGGGATGTTTTCTTCTGTAAACAGGAAGAATTGACCGCTAAAGGAAGGTCGTGTCAGATTTTCTCCAGGGAATTTTTCGGAAGCCAGCCCACACTGCCATTGACAATGCGGATTTCGTACCAGCCGCTGATGTTATCCAGCAGCCTGACTTTGGTCCCTTCGTGTATCACGAAAAGATCGGTACTTTTTTCATCAGGTGAACTTTTAACTGTTATGGTGGGGGTGAAAACGATTGCTTCACTGGTCGATTTTGAGAAACTGTACCCATTCCAGGCAAAAGCAAGAGCGAAAAAGGAGAAGACAAAAAGTCCCAGGGCAAACCAGAAACCAATTTTTCTTAAGATCAGGACCCGTGAGGCAATATACAGCACAAGCCCGAGCAACCCGCCAATAAAAAGGCAGACACACATCGCGGCCCAGGTATCAACCGAAAACACCTGCACAAGTGCAATGAGCCATCGCTTATAAAAAAGTTCGGGCAAAGGTTCGATTTTGTCGGAAATTTTCGTATTGGCCACATTGAGGTTGAAGTTGATGTCCTCATTCCCGGGGTCAAGGCGCCTGGCGCGTTCATACCAGAGAATGGCCCTCGCATAATCATTCATTTTGAAATACGAATTCCCCATGTTGTAAAAAAGTTCCGGGGAAGCATATCCCGCATCAACAACTTTTTGATACAGGTCGGCCGCAGCCTGATACGACCCTGCCGAATATTCCTTGTTCGCAGTTGCTATGCTGGCCTGCTCGCCCGACGAAAAAGCAGCAAGGGCTCCAAAGAGGAAAATTATAGCTATGGTGATCGGTTTCATAGGCTTCATCTCAGTTCCCGCTCCATTTTTGTAATTATTTCGAGCGCTTCATTATAAATCCGCTCCATATTGACATTTTTCTCCCCCGGAGCAAAGCGTGAAAATTCTGTATTGTTCAACGTTTCAATAAATTGTGAAATGATCGCTTCGCTTACATTTTTCCTGACCAGCGCCTCATGCACCGAATCAATGCTCAGTTCGGCCATGGGTATGCCGAATTTATCGCTGAGATACCCCCACAGTGATTGGGAAATGGCAATGTAAAAATTATCCTGCTGGCCTGCTTTTTGAAACTGTTCTGCTTTTTGCAGGCGTCTGCGGGCTATTTTGGTCGCTTTCAGATTTTTCATGAGTATCGTATCGCTGCGACGGGCCGCCAGTTTTCGCCACAGAACCAGGAAGACCAGAAAAAGCAGCAGGGGACATATCATTAGAGCCCAGAAACCCATGGAATTGAAAAACCTGGAGCCAGCCGGAACCAGGGGAAAACCGGTATCTTTAATGTGCCTGATATCACTGCCAATATATTTTATCTCCTCCTTGTTCGCGCCGGAATATGTCATAACCGCTCCAGATTCCCCGCTTCCCTTTTCAACATCGAGCGAAAACTCAGGGCTGCTGAGCGAAATATAACGTCTTTTTTCCAGGTCAAAATAACTGAATGTGATCGGCTTGATGTTGAATTTGCCTGCTTTGCGCGGAATCAGGAGATACTCAAAAACCTGGCTTCCTGAAATACCCGCCCCTGTGGTCTGAACATCGCTGGTCACCTTCGGGTCGTAACTTTCAAAGTCGGGAGGGAAACTGACATTCATCTTATCTATAAGCTGAATGTTCCCCTTGCCGCTTACCGTACATTTTAAAGTAACGGCCTCGTTGGTTTTCACCCGGGTCTTGTCTACCTCCGAATGGAAGGTGAAACTTCCCACAGCACCGCTAAAGTCTGCTGGTTTACCTGCTTCCGGCAGAGGCTGGACATTGATGACCACCGGGTTTGACTTCAGGGTTTTTTCAACATTGGCGACCCCGGAATTGAAGAAGGAATCATTGAAAAAATCATCAAAAAACGGATCCCCGGTTTTTGTTTTCGATTGCTTCTTAACCTGGGCAACACAGGTCAGTTCAAGAGGGTCTATCGTCAGCCGGCCGCTCTTTAATGGGAAAAGCGCGATTTTACGGATATCTGCCACAGTATACTGCACCCCGTCTATCACCTCGGTGGATTGCTGCAATTTGTCATTTTCCTTAGCTAAATTCGGAGACCAGAATCCTGAAAAGGATGGAAGTTTGCTGATGTATGGCTGGGAAATATTAACCTTGAAATAAATTTTGTAGGTAACCACAATGCCTTCGCCCTGGAGGGGGTTTGAACTTGAAGCAAAAGCCTTGATAAACACATCGTTTGGGTTGCCCGCATTGGCAGCAGCCTGTGTTCCTCCGCCTCCGCCTCCCCTGCTCTGATTGCCGGAACCCTGGTACTGGGTGCCCTGCGAATTCGGATTTTTCACGACCTTGATGGAGAGCGTGTTGGAAGTGATCTGTTTGCCGTTTACACTCACGCTTGCAGCAGGTATGTCAAAAGTGCCCTCCCTGGTTGCCTGTAAAAGGTAGGTGAAAGTGTAGGTAATGGACATGGTCGTATTGCCATTGACCGAGCGGATGCTTGAACTTGTGCTTGTGTTCGGCCCGCTAAGCATGTCAAAACCCTGGATGTTCGGGCCGCGGAATCCATTCCCCTGGGCGTTGAGGGTATAGATAAGGGTGAATGTCTCCCCAACCGCCACTACCTGCTTGGACTGGCCCGTAAGCCTGATATCCTGGGCGTAACAGGTTGTTGCTGCAACTAATGCAAAAACGATGAAGGAGAATATGAATCTTTTTAACATAACGCTCAAATCTTTACCAATCCTTTTCAATTCCTGTCACCTGAACCTTTGCTTTCTGCTTTTTCACTTTTTGCATGGTCTTCTTTTCATCATTTTTCAGGGCCTCCAGCATGCGCTCGGCATCATCCTTGCTGATTTTCTTCTGATCCTGCGGTTGCTTCTGCTGATCATTTTTCTGCTTCTGGTCCTGATTCTGATCCTTTTTATCCTTCTGATCCTTCTTGTCGTCCTTTTTGTCCTTGTTATCCTTGTTCTGCTGCTGTTGCTGCTGTTGCTTTTTCAACATCATTTTTGCATATTCCAGGTTGTACTTGGTGTCGGTATTCTTCGGGTTGTTCATCAGGGCATTTTTGTAGGCAAGGATGCTTTTTTCATACTCCTTCGACTGCATGTATGAATTCCCCAGGTTATGAAAAACCTTCGACTGAACCTCACGATCGGAGTTCTTTCCTGCCAGGTTGCCATAAATCTTCGTGGCTTCCTCGAAGTTGTTGTTCTTATAAACTGCGGCGCCCAGATTGAATTGCCCTTTAACCGACTCCTTGTTCAGTTCAAGTGCCTTGCGGTAATCCTTTTCGGCTTCCTTATATTCACTTTTGTCAAAATCACGGTTTCCCTGGCGCAGCAATGCATTCTCTTTCTGGCAGAAAGAATCAATGCCGAGCAGGATGAAAAGTGTGAAAATTAAACTGTATTTCATTGTGAATCAAAGTCAAATGGTTTAAATCGCTTCATCCATTTTGTTTTACGTTCAAAAACAAACAGGTCAATGATCAGCAGGAACAGCGCAAAGGCAACGAAGTATTGAAAACGGTCTTCATAGTCGCTGAACTGTTTTTCTTCGATTTCCGATTTCTCGATCTTGCTGATCTCATCAAATATCTTGCCAAGGCCTGTTTCAGAAGTAGTGGCACGTACATACATTCCCTTGCCGACACTGGCAATTTGCTGCAGAAGTGTTTCATCCAGTTTGCTCATGATGGTCTGGCCATTCTGGTCTTTACGGTACCCGGTCTGGATATCGCCGCTGTACACCGGGATGGGTGCGCCCTCAGGCAAGCCCATTCCGATGGTATAAATGCTTATATTCTTTTTAACAGCCGCTTCGGCCTGCTCAAGCACATTGCCCTCATGGTCCTCCCCGTCGGTAATCACCACGATCGCCTTATTGTGTTTTGATTCCCCGAAACCGTTTGCGGCTGTTTCAATGGCATCGGCGATTGCTGTTCCCTGGGTGGGAACAATGCCGGTATTGATTGTGGAGGTGAACATTTTGGCTGCCGCATAATCAGTGGTAATAGGGAGTTGGGTATATGCTTTGCCGGCAAAAACAATGATCCCCATTCGGTCTCCTTCAAGGTTGTCGATCAGCCTGATAATGGACTGTTTTGCCCGCTCAAGCCTGTTGGGCTTGATATCCTGAGCCATCATCGAATTGGAAACATCAAGGCATATCATCAGGTCGATCCCTTTGCGTTTGACCTTTTCAAGACGTGAACCTGTTTGCGGATCAGTCATTGCTATAACGAGGCTGGCAAGAGCCCCGGCCAGCAGGATGAATTTAACGATGGTTTTCCCGATTGAATAACCGGGCATCAGTTGCCTGACGACATTCCAGTCACCATATACGGCCAGTGTTCTTCTTTTCCACAGTAGAAATAATACCAGGAATACCGCGAGCACGGGAATGACCGCAAGCAGGTAGAAAAAGTGTATGTGGGCGAAGCGGAACAAAAGAATAGTTTTAGTTTTAAGTTTTAAGTAATAAGTGTTTAGTGTGTTTTTAATTCGTAATTCGCAATTATTAATTCGTAATTATCATTTCTAAGGTATGTTTTTCAGATAAAGGTATCTCAGCAACATTTCTATTCCGATAAAAATGAATGCAAGGATGACGAGCGGCAAAAATTCTTCTTTCTTCTTACGGAATTCTGTGACATCGATCTTTGACTTCTCCATCTTGTCGATCTCCTGGTAGATGGAACGGAGTTTTGCATTGTTTGTGGCGCGGAAATACTTTCCATCCGTTCCTTTTGCGATTTCCATCAGCAGTGGTTCATCAATTTCAACTTTCATCATCTGGGTCTGCATGCCGAAAGGAGTTTGTACCGGGTAAGGCGCCTGCCCCATGGTCCCGATCCCGATGGTGTAGATACGTATGCCATAAAGCTTTGCAATTTCGGCGGCCGATCTTGGATCAACAGAACCCATGTTGTTCACGCCGTCTGTAAGCAGGATGATCACCTTGCTGACGGCCTTGCTCCCGCGAAGCCTGTTTACGGCTGTTGCAAGTCCGTCCCCCAAAGCCGTGCCATCCTCAATCATGCCGCTGTGGATATCGCGGAAGAGGTTTTTCAGCACGGCATGATCGGTTGTAAGCGGGCACTGGGTAAAAGTTTCTCCGCTGAAAATCACCAGCCCGATGCGGTCGGTGGGCCGGCCGTCGATAAATTCAATGGCCAGGTCTTTGGCTGCTTCGAGCCGATCGGGTTTGAAGTCCATTGCGAGCATCGAGCCACTGATGTCAAGGGCAATTACCAGGTCGATGCCTTCCACACTGATATCCTGCCTGCTGAGGCTTGTCTGCGGCCTGGCCAGGGCAATGATGAGCAGGGCGACTGCAAGCAGCCGCAAGGCATAAAGCCCGTGATAAATGTAAAATTTCAGGTTACGGCCTACCTGGGCAAACCCCTCGATCGAACTGAACTGCATATCTGCCGTATGCTTTTTCCTCCGGTAGTAAAGCCAGAAGACGAGCAACGGTATTACCAGAAGCAGGAGCAGAAAGCCGGGGTTGCCGAAAGTCAGCGGTTTATGCATTGTTACACATGTGTTGTTTCGTTCACGAATTCTATTCCGTCGTTGAGGCTCTTCTCATTTTCCATCGCCAGCGGCTGTACTTTGGCAAATTTAGCCATATCCGCCATGATTAACAGGTTGCCCAGTTTGTCCAGTGCCGGCCGGGGGCACCCGGGATTATTCATAAGGCTCATGGTAATTTCTCCACTGGTTTGTTCGAGCGCAGGCACCTGGAAACGGTCTTCAATGTACCTTCTGAGAATTTCAGTAAGTTCTGAATGGTACTCCTTTATCCTGCCGGCTTGCCAGAGCTTTTTCAACCGCAGCTTTTCGATATCCTGCAGCGCCGTTTCATGCGGCAAAAGAACAACTTTTGGCTTCAAAGTGAAAACCGGTTCCCTTTTCCGTCGTTTGTTCAAATACCAGATCACCGCGGCGATGAGCAGGATGATTGCCAGAGCCGCAAGAATCCACGGCAACATTTCACGGAAGGTGATCGGAACTTTCAACGGACCGATGATGGGTTTGATGGCCTGTGTGGTATCGACTTTGACGGTATGAACAGCCAGCAGCATCATCGACGATTGTGCGACAGTGACCGTTGTATCCGGCATGATCCGGTACCTGAATGGAATGGAAGGCACGGTATAAAATCCTGAATCGTAGCAGGTAAGATTCAACTGCTGCGAATAGGTAACCGACTTTTTATCTGCGGCATAAACGGTGTCAATCTTTCCACGGCCGATCACTGTAATGGACTTCAGGATCGTATCGGGCATGAAAGGCCAGAGAACCTGCGATTTTGGCGGACCGGTGAATTTCAATGTCAGCCCCACATGGTCGCCAATGAGCATGGCATTGGTGTCGAGCTTTGCCGTAACGCTGACATCCTGGCAGTAACTCCCTGTGAGCAGGGCCAGAAAAATGATTAACAGATATGTTTTTAAAAATCTCATTCCCTGATCGGTTATCTTCTTGCTCCTCTTTTTCTGAACAATCCCAGTAGCGGCTTGATGTAATCCTGGTCTGTTGCGATCTTTGCAACATCAACCCCGCTGCGTAAAAATGTATCACTGATGTATTCCTGGTGTGCTTTATACCAGTTGTTATATTGCCTGCGTACCTTCCGGTCGGATGAATCGACCCAGATCTGTTTGCCGGTCTCGGCATCCCTCGCCCGGATGAGCCCCACATCTGGCAACTCTATCTCACGTGTATCAAATATCCTGACTGCGATCAGGTCATGTTTTTTATTTGCGATCTTAATGGCATCTTCAAATCCCCTGTCCATAAAGTCACTCAGAAGGAAGGCTGTGCATCGCTTTTTTATGGCATTGGTCAGGTAGCGCAGGGGTTCGGTAAGGCTGGTTTCCTGCTGCCCGGGTCTGAATTCAATCAATTCGCGGATAATTCTTAAAATGTGCGAAGTCCCTTTTTTGGGAGGGATAAACTTTTCGACTGTTTTACTGAAAAAGATCACCCCCACTTTATCATTGTTCTGAATGGCACTGAAAGCAAGAACAGCGGCAATTTCAGTGATCACCTCCTGTTTGAATGCCTTCTGGGTACCAAACTGGTTCGATGCGCTTACATCGATCAACAGCATCACTGTCAGCTCGCGCTCCTCGTCAAATATTTTGATATAGGGATGGTTGAAACGGGCGGTAACATTCCAGTCGATGTTCCTGATATCATCTCCCGGCTGATATTCCCGCACTTCAGAAAAGGCCATTCCCCGTCCCTTGAAGACAGAGTGGTACTGCCCTGAAAAAATATGATTGCTCAACCCGCGGGTCTTGATCTCAATTTTACGAACCTTTTTGAAAAGTTCAGCCGACTCCATTTTTTATTTTAATTCTGTATGAGGGATCATTAACGACAAATCCGGGATCCGGTAATCAGCCCCGGATTAGGGAACTTCAACAGTATTAAGTATCTCGCTGATAATGTCTTCTGAAGTAATATTTTCCGCTTCTGCTTCGTAGGTGAGCCCGATGCGGTGGCGCAGCACATCATAGGCGACTGCGCGGATATCTTCGGGAATCACATACCCGCGGCGTTTGATAAATGCATAGGCTTTGGCAGCCAGGGCAAGATAAATACTGGCACGGGGCGACCCGCCATAGTTGATAAGGCCTTCAAATTTTTTCAGTTTGTAATCGGCCGGGAAACGGCTTGCAAAGAC
>CAIKNA010000264.1 GCA_903828645.1 uncultured Bacteroidales bacterium | reverse complement strand
CATTGTACCTGCAATGACGGGAGGTGCCGGAACCAGCATCAACATGAATGTCAATGAAATTATTGCCAATGTGGCGTTGATGAATATGGGCGAAACACCCGGGAATTATGAGCTCATCGACCCTATCGAGCAGGCCAATATGTATCAGTCGACCAATGATGTTGTACCAACTGCCTTGAAGGTGGCAGCCATGTTCCTTCTTCAGAACCTGGAAAAGTCGATCAATTCACTGCGTTTTGTGGTGGAACAGCTCGAAACCGGCCACCAGAATGATCTGAGGATCGGCTACACCCAAATGCAGGAGGCAGTTCCCACTTCGTTCGGAAAACTTTTCAGTACATACAGCGAAGCATTGTCACGTGACTGGTGGAGAGTCTCCAAATGCTTCGAACGAATCAAAATGGTCAATCTCGGGGGGAGCGCGATAGGGACGGGGATGGCTGTTCCACGCTATTTCATCATGGAAGCCATCGGTCACCTGCAGCAGCTCACCGGCTTGCCCTTAACACGCAGCGAAAATCTTGCCGATGCCACCTCCAACCTCGATTCATTTGTAGAGATACATGCAACGATTAAGGCGCATGCGGTAAACCTCGAAAAAATGGTCTCCGATATCCGTTTGCTTTCCTCTGATCTGACTTCAGTATTTCTGCCTGAAACAGATGACGCGTCACGCGTCACGCGTCACGCAGCTTTGTCAATTCCCCAATGCCAGGTTGGCAGTTCCATCATGCCAGGCAAGATCAACCCGGTAATCCCCGAATTTGTTATCAGTGCAGCCCACCGGATCTATTCGAACGACCAGCTAATCAGTTCACTTTGCGCCCAGGGTTGCCTTGAACTGAATGCCTATCTTCCGGCTATCGGCCATGCCTTGCTCGATAGTTTAAAATTGCTCATTGCCTGCAATGAAACCATGCAGAAAAATCTCATGGAGGGATTGAGGGTTTTTCCCGGAAAAACCAAGGCTTTATTGTTCAGGAGCCCTTCTGTCACCACGATACTGCTGCCGGTGATAGGATATCACCAGGCTTCAGAACTGGCGCAATACATGAAACTGAAAGGAGCGGATGTTTTCGAGGCCAACCGCAACCTTAAACTCCTTCCGGAAGAAAAACTGCAGCGGCTGATGCTGCCGGAGAACCTGCTCAAACTTGGATACACTTCCGGTGATTTGATGAATGAATAATCCCAGGGGGGATTAAAGGGAGCTTATATAAAGCTTATGCAAAGCTTATATAAAGCTTATATAAAGCTTATACAAAGCATATACAAGCCTCATGTAAACCTCATGTAACCCTCAATAAACCTCATTCAAACATCATACAACCACGTAGAAAGTTCGTTGATTTGAGTACCAATTAAGAAAAAGCCGGGAATACACAACAGGCCTCAGTATTTTTAAAATACTTTCCTGTACAATCCATAGAGCACGGGATTCCCGCTTCTGACACGAACCCTGAAATTGTCCATGATGTAAGGTGATTTCACCGGGTTCCAGATGAAAGCGTGAAACATCAACCCATGATGACGAAGGTCAACATCGCTGAGCCGGAGCGAATGAAACACGCGCCCCAGGTGTCCCGGTTTTACATATTCATTCACGGGGATGGCACCCCATTTGATGTCCTTTTTGTCAGTTGATATGGTCAGCACCAGCCATGCCCCGGGGAAGACCATTGGGGTTCTGACGTCAATGGAGACATCAATCACGTCATTTTCTGAATGTATCAGTTCACGCAGTGGTTTTGAAAAGGCAGGGCTGTAATCAGATCCGACATCATTGACATATGATTTTTTTCCTTCAATCGTCAGCGAATCGATGCATTTCTTTTCATTTACCCAGCCCCATTCGGGTAGGCTTGGCTCGAAGGTGTTGTTTGCGGCATAAAAATATTCGTCCGGCGCCTTGAGGGACCTTGTTTTTGAGAAAAGATAAAAGTCACCGCCACAGTAAGTTTTATGCTTCAAAATGTAGGGGAATTTCTCAATCATCAGGGCATAATTTTCAGCATTTGTAGATGAAACGGCTCCGAAAGCAAGAAAACCGGCTTTGCATGAATCAAGGAGGGCCAGTAAATTCCCTTTTCCGCCGAGCTCTTCATAATACTTTACCGGCAACATCGGGCAATTCAGTTCTTTCAGGTAGTATGCGTTGATTTCCTTCCGGGTATCCAGGATTACCAGGCACCTGGCTGCACCCAATGAATCAACCACCTGTTTCGACTCTGTCGCAATTTCCTGATAACATTCCCTGTAAAACAACCTGTAATGTTGCCGCTCGAAAATCAGCGACGGAATTACGATGGCTCCAATGAGGGTTACCAGGATTGTTTTATGAAGTGGTTTCGTTGTTTTGAAAAAACCGAAAAGGATAAACAGGAGAAAGGGAAAGGAAAAGATAAGGACAGAGTATTGAAGCACAGAACTACGGTATTTAGAATAGAAAAAACCAATAAGGTAAGGGAGGAGAAACCAGATGAACGATATCAGGATGAACTTTTTTTCGACCGGGGGTTTAACCTCATACCAATACAACGAGAGGCTGATAAGGACCAGGATAAGCAGGTAGATATAAACCGAGAAATGGAAAATATACTGAAGGTAACCGAACATAAAATCATACCTGGGTTTGCTGAGCCAGCCTTCGATTCCTCCGATGCCCAGCTGATAAATAAGGATTGGCAGGTGCGGAAGATATAATACGATGACAATCAGGCCGGCGGTAATGTACTGGCGGATTTGTACACGCGGGCAATAAAATAACCCGGTAACCCCTACCATCACTGCAAACAGCATGCTGAAATGGTGGTCGTAGGCACATAAGGTTCCTGAGATAATGTATCCTGCAAGATTCGGATAAAATTTTCTTTGCGGGTGAAAGATCACCTTTGTCCAGAAAAAAACCATCATCAGGACAAAACACAAACCACTTGCATAAGGCCTGGCAATCTGGCTGTACATTACCGGGAACTGGAGAAATGCAACAAAGGATGCCGCTACCAGTCCGACAGTGGCGTTGAACCAATCCTTCCCGACAAGGTAAACCAGCCAGATGGAGAGTATACCTAATATAATGAAGGGGGTCTTCAAAACTGCTTCAGAAACACCGAAAACCTTGACCAAGTAAAATAAAAACACCTGTACCCCGGCCGGATGGCCGTCGATCTTTATACCTTTCTCAATAAGTTCATGAAAAGTGGCGAACTGCGTGCGAAAGATGGAACTGAATTCATCATGGGTAAAAGGAATCTGCGACAACCGATAAAACCGCAACAGTGCGCCAATAATCAGGATCAGGATGATCAGGGTCTCATCTGCCGGAAGTCGTCTGAAGCGTTTCAGCATTGCGTTATCCGTTTACCGGTAAATCGTAAATCGTAAATCGTAAATCGTAAATCGTAAATCGAAAATCTATTTGGTTCTATCCGGGAATGGCGGCATGGTGGGCAATTCCTTGGGCCACGATTTGAGTTCCTCTTTCATCTGTTCGACTGCCCTGTTCAACTGCTGATCTTCGCCAGCATATTCCTTTGCAGGGTCGTTATCCACTTCAATGTCAGGATCAACGCCATGACCCTCGATGATCCAGGTTTTGCCTTCCGTATCATACGGAGCGAATTCAGGACGCATCATCATGCCGCCGTCGATGAATGGAAGGGTGCCCCTGATGCCCACAACACCGCCCCAGGTTCGCTTTCCAATGGCCTTGCCGATTTTCAGTTTCTTGAACTGGTAAGGAAAAAGGTCGCCATCCGAAGCAGAATAGCAGTCGATGAGCACGCATTTTGGCCCCCACTGCATCTCGAGCCTGCCCGGTGCGCCTTCGGTATTCCTGGCCATGCTGATCATGGTCATTTCACGGTTGAGGCGTTCGATGATCATGGGGGAGACATTTCCGCCGCCATTTCCCCTGTCATCGATAATCAGGGCACGCCTGGACAATTGCGGATAAAAATGTTTCACAAACTCATTGAGCCCTTCCACACCCATGTCGGGAATATGAATGTATCCGACCTCTCCGTTGGTGGCGTCCGACACTTTTTTAATGTTGTTTTGAACCCAGTTATAATAGTATAGCCCTGCTTCCGTGTCGGTGGGAACCACAATGACTTTGCGGGCGCCTGCTTCGGAAGGGGTTGTATTGAGTGTCAATTCAACCTGGATATCTGCTTTGTTGACCATCGCCTCGCTGATGTCATTCATTTCTTTCGTTGATTT
>CAIKNA010000263.1 GCA_903828645.1 uncultured Bacteroidales bacterium | reverse complement strand
ATAGGAAAAATCGGGTCGATCGGCCAACCGATAACCTCCGCGATAGATCCGCTTGCGCTTGCCTGTTTCTGCATTCTGAATGAAAATCTTGTAAATTCCGAGCTGATGCGTCGAATAGGCCAGCATCGTGCCGTCCGGGCCTATCTTCAGTGAATTATAAACCCGGTCGGGCTTATTTCGCCTGTTAACCAGCGTTCCCCCGGGAGTCGAACGGCCAGATTCCTGGGCAGCATAAACATCCTTGTAAAATGTGAGCCAGTCCTGGATGATCGTCTTGAAACCGA
Organism: uncultured Bacteroidales bacterium; assembly: GCA_903828645.1. Classification (GTDB taxonomy): domain Bacteria; phylum Bacteroidota; class Bacteroidia; order Bacteroidales; family FEN-979; genus CAIVAT01. The sequence continues at coordinate 3,090 of CAIKNA010000263.1, read as the reverse complement.
CACCTAAAACGTACTGAAAACCATGCTCCACATTCCTGCTGAGTCGCGCCATGTATACGATGTTCGGGATGGTTGAGGCGCCGTATTTCATCGCAACATAGTTCCACAGCGAGTGGCCCGCGTAAGTAGCCTCCTCCCCGGTAAGTCCGTTGAATTTCTCGTATTTCCTGTTGAGGATGGCATCCCTTACCATGTTTTCGATTTCAGCATCCCACTTGCGTGAGATGAATGAGATGAGGCCATTCAGGTACCAATCGGGGACCGAGAAAAGGGTGTTGTTCTTTATCTGCGCCCCGATACCGGTACCGTAAATCATATTGTTCAGTATCACCTGGGCAATCCCGGCCCGGATCTGCTGGTTGAAATGTTCATAGTTCCCATCGAAAAACAGGAGTACCCTCCCGCCAATGATCCTGGTAACTCCTCCTGTGTTGTAATAGTCCCAGTCGCCGAAAAGACCGATGTTGCTCTGTTTCAGATCGGAAAGGGTGTTGAAAATAATAAACTGGACCTTCTGTTCAAGGTTCGACTGCAGGTCAACTTCAATCTCCTTGATGTGTTTATCGGCATATTCGGCAGTGTAAAGCGCCAGTTCCCTGCCATTCAGGTAATAGTAGGTGTCAAATTTCTCGAACCGGAAGTTCAGCCATAAGAAATTACTGTACTGAACCCTGCTTTTGCCGAAAGTAAGCTGTGATCCATTGTAAAACTGTGCCTGCCCCCCGACTGAAAAAAACAACATAAAACCCGCAATAATCCACGCTGTTGTCCAGATATTTAAACCTCGGTTCACGCATGTATCCTTAGCCATATCCGGTTATACAAGGGAATTTGAATGGAGGTGCTAAAGTACGAATATTTTCCACGTGCCAGTCATATGGCAGCATTTTCATACCTTTGCAGAACGCTTTAAACCAACTCCCTGATGATAAAAATTAAAAAATTCGTCTTCAATACCTTCATGGTAAACTCATACATGCTGTACGATGAAACCGGCGAATGCATCATGATCGACGCTGCCTGTTACGAACCGGCCGAGGAGGATGAAGTCAGGAAGTTCATTGGCTCAAACAACCTGAAACTTGTCCGCAACCTGAACACCCATTGCCACATCGACCATGTGCTTGGAAATAATTTCATTGCACAGGAGTATAAGATACTCCCCGAATACCATAAAAATTCACTGATGTTTTTCCACACCCTGAAGGAGATGGGATCGTCTTTCGGATATGTTATCAACCAGATCCCTGAACCCAAACGCTTCCTGGAGGATGATGAAACGGTGCGCTGGGGAAACTCCTCCCTGAAAGTGCTTTTCACACCCGGACATGCCGAGGGAAGTGTCTGCTTTTACTGCAAGGAACAGGAATTTGTCATTACCGGGGATGTTCTTTTCAAGGATACCATCGGCCGTACCGACCTTCCATCCGGCGATTTCGACCAGCTGATGAAAAGCATCAAAACCAGGCTCTTCACCCTGCCTGGAGAGACCATCGTCTACCCGGGGCACGGACCGGAAACTTCCATCGGCTATGAAATGGAAAATAATCCATTTATCCGTTAGATGCAGGTGTGGTGAATTGGAAACAGGAAAAAGGTGAAAGGGTGCCGTTGATGAATAATTTGATTTTGTAAAGGATGTTTCCAGTTCTCAGGAAAATACTGGTTATCAGGTTTAGTTCCATTGGCGACATTGTGCTTACCAGTGCGGTGGTGCGGTGCCTTAAGCAGCAGCTGAAGGATGCCGAAATTCATTTTTTGACCAAAACACAAAACGAACCAGTACTCAGGGCCAACCCATATATTGATAAAATATGGCTGTACGATCATAATTTCAGTGACCTGATCCCGCAACTGAAATCACAGCGTTTTGGTTTCATCATCGACCTTCATCATAATTTCCGTTCGGCATATGTGAAAAGACAGATCGGCGTAAAATCGGCATCTTTCCCGAAACTGAATATCGAAAAATGGATGGCAGTCCATCTCAAAATAAACATTTTGCCTGACATCCACATCGTTGACCGCTATTTTAAGGCTGCCGGATCGCTGGGGATTTTCAACGACGGGCTCGGCCTCGATTATTTCATACCCGCAGAAGACCAGGTGGCACTTGCCAGCCTTCCTGAAACCTATCGCCAGGGGTTTATTGCAATCGTCATCGGGGGGAAACACAACACCAAGATCTTCCCACCCGAAAAAGTTGCCGCAGTCTGCAAAACGGTTTCCCTCCCCGTGATCCTGCTTGGCGGCAAGGAAGACCGGGAACACGGGGAACAGATTGTAAAACAGGCAGGTGCAGGTGTTTACAATGGCTGCGGCCTTTTCAACCTCAACCAGTCTGCATCGGTCATCTACCTGGCCAGCGCGGTGATGACGAACGATACCGGGCTCATGCATGTCGCCGCTGCATTTAACAAACGGATTGTTTCGGTATGGGGCAACACCATCCCGGCATTCGGAATGTACCCCTACCTGCCGGAGAAATTCAAATCAAATTCGCTGATCGCAGAGGTGAAAGGCCTTCCATGCAGGCCATGCAGCAAAATCGGGTTCAGTACCTGCCCGAAAAAACATTTTAAATGCATGAATGAAATCAACATCGATCCCATCGTGAATTTTCTAAAGGTGCAACCATGATCCGGGAGAATGCCCGCTGCGACAAAATCCCAAATCGTAAATCGTAAATCGTAAATCGTAAATCAAATGGTTTTTACCGACTCCCACACCCATCTTTATGCCGCGGAATTCGACAACGACCGTGAAGCCATGATGGAGCGGGCGCATCAGCAACAGGTAGCTCACCTGTTTTTACCGGCTATTGATTCGGAATATCATGAAAAGATGCTCTGTGTTGCCGGGAAATATCCGGATGTATGCTACCCGATGATGGGAATGCATCCCACTTCGGTGAAGGGGAATTACCTGGATGAGCTGACCCTTGTTACCGAATATCTTGCCAGGCCGGAGTTTAAATTCCATGCCATTGGTGAAATCGGCATCGATCTTTACTGGGATAAAACATTCGAAGCCGAACAGCGCATTGCATTCGGCCTCCAGCTTGACCTTGCAATCAAATACGACCTTCCT
>CAIKNA010000262.1 GCA_903828645.1 uncultured Bacteroidales bacterium | reverse complement strand
TCGCCTGGGACAAAAACTCTTCACCCCCCTTGCCGGAATTTCCTATCTTCTCTTTATCCTTATCTATATGCCATGCATTGCGGTGGTGGCAACTGTAAACCGGGAATCAGGCAGTTGGAAATGGGCCATTTTCCTGATTACTTATACAACAGCTCTCGCCTGGCTTTTATCATTCGCTGTCTTCCAGATTGGCAGTGTAATCATAACCTGACATGATGTGGCAATTATTAATTGTTGGAGCAATCATTTTCTCAGCACTGATGCTGACCACACTTCGCCTGATCCGTTTTTTCAGAACGCCGGCGTCTAAATGCCATGGCTGCAGCGGATGCAAGCTGGCGGAGTTGAAAAATAAAACGTGACACGTGACGGGTGACGCGTGACAGGTGACCGGTGCATTTTTTCAATTTTCTGACTACCTTTGAGGCCAACTAACACCACCATCCATGGAATATGGTATTTGCCTGCATAGCGTGATCCCTGTCAGGGCTGAGCCTTCGCACAAATCGGAAATGGTTACACAGGTTTTGTTCGGCGAACTATACCTGGTCACCGGGAAAGAAAACACCTGGTTAAAAATAAAATTGTCATTTGACGGTTATGAAGGCTGGATCGACCTCCTCCAGGCCAATCCCGTCGGGGAACAGGATTACCTGCGCCTTGCCGGATCAGAGACATCCATCACGATGGAACTGGTGCAACTCATATCATATGAAACCGGACGCTCCATGATTCCCCTCGTTCTCGGCAGTTCATTGCCAGCCCTTGATGAATTGAGGATGAGGGTCGGCCAGGACCTGTTTTTTTACGAAGGACTGGTTTCTGAATCCCTTCTGAACAAAGCTGGTCATGCACATCAAAACTATATGAAAACCAGGCAGCAACTTACCGGAGAATCCATGTTGTACCTCAATGCCCCCTACCTGTGGGGAGGTCGCACCCCTTTTGGTATTGACTGTTCGGGTTTTGTTCAGATGGTTTACAAACTCCAGGGGTTGAAACTTCTGCGGGATGCGTCACAACAAGCCACCCAGGGAGAGGTTGTCAGTTTGCTTGCCGAAGCTGCACCCGGCGACCTGGCATTTTTCGATGATGCCGAGGGCAACATCACCCATGTCGGGATGCTGATCGATCGAAACCGCATCATCCATTGCTCAGGGAAGGTGCGTATTGACCCCATTGACCACGAGGGAATATATTGTGCAAAATTGCAGAGATACACCCACAAACTCCGCCTGATCAAACGAATCATGTGAAGTTAAAACGTTTCAATATTGGATGCCTTCCTGGGAAGCTTTGCAATTTTTTCCTGGTTGAAAACCCAGGTCAGCCTGACGCTGATTACATTGTTATATTGATTGCGTGTAATGGGATCCCTCGGGTAGGCCTTGGGATTATCTACGATGACAGTCCGGTTGCTTTTCATCGAATACTGGTACCTGATATCCGCCCAGAGTTTACTCCACAGGCGGATCTGCAAATCGGCGATAACCGAAATATCGTTGTTGGAGAGTGATGTTGTATAGGTATAAAGGCTGTCATAAAAGCTGTTCCTCGTTTCCTTGTAATTGACCAGCTGACCATATGAAAAACCGACACCACCTGAAATCACATTTTTATCTGTAAAATGAACCAACACAGGAATTTCAACATAATCCTGGACAAGACGGTAGGTGGTTGAGTCTACTTCTCCCCTATGGTAACTCCCCTTCTGGGAATAGAGCAACTCCATACTCACCGACCAGTTTTTCCTGGTGCCAAACGGAACAGTGACCATCGGCCCGACATTGAGCCCCACTTTATAGAAACCAAAAAACTCATCCCCGTCCACCTGGGTGAGGTTCATTCCAAGGCTCATGGCACCAAGAATCCTTTGTGCTTTAGCTGCCTGCGAAAAAAAGAGAGCGAGGGTGATTAAAAGTGAAAAAAAGAAATATCTGTGCAACATCAATGACAACCTAAATCGTAAATCATAAATCGTAAATCCAAAATCGCAATCAAAAACATCTGCTCTCAAAACGTCTAAACATCCTGATTAGTATGCTGATTTTTCATGGTCAGCTGGATCCTTTTGCGTTCCATGTCAATATCAAGCACTTCGACCATCACCTTTTGATTCAGTTTAACCACATCATTCGGGTCTTTTACAAAGCGATCGGCAAGCTGGCTGATGTGGACAAGACCATCCTGGTGAACCCCGAGATCAACAAAGACACCAAAGTTTGTAATGTTAGTGATGATGCCGGGAAGTTTCATCCCAACCCGCAGGTCACTTATCGAATGAATATTTTTATCAAATTCGAACATCTCAAACTGCTGACGCGGATCGCGTCCGGGCTTGGCCAGTTCCTGCATGATATCCTGGAGGGTCGGCATCCCGACTTTTTCGCTTGTGAATTCTTCAAGTTTGATCTGCGACCGCAATTCGTGCTTCCCCATAAGTTCATCGACGGTACAATGAAGACATTCAGCCATCCGGTCAACCACCGGGTAGCTTTCAGGATGAACTGAACTCCGGTCGAGGGGATTTTTAGCGTCCCGGATGCGCAGGAATCCTGCGGCCTGTTCAAATGCCTTGTCACCAAATCTCGTAACCTTCCTGAACTCATTTCGTGTTTTAAACGGCCCGTTTTCATTGCGGTAGGCAATGATATTTTTCGCCAGAGACGGGCCAAGTCCTGAAACATAGGTCAGCAGTTCTTCACTCGCTGTATTGACCTCCACCCCCACCTTATTGACGCAACTGACCACTGTATCTTCCAAGCTCTTCATCAGTGCCGTTTGATCAACATCATGCTGGTATTGTCCCACACCGATTGATTTGGGATCAATTTTCACCAGTTCGGCCAAAGGATCCATAAGCCGCCGGCCGATAGACACTGATCCTCTCACGGTTACATCGTAATCGGGAAATTCCTTCCGGGCAACGGCTGATGCAGAATATACAGAAGCCCCGCTTTCATTCACTGCCAGGGCAATGACATCGCGATCAAAGGGGATCGACTTGATCAGCCGTTCGGTTTCACGCCCGCCGGTGCCGTTCCCTATCGCGATGGCTTCGATTTTGTAAGCATTCACCAGGCTCTTGATCTTATGGATCGATTCCTTTACCTCATTCTGGGGAGGATGGGGATAGATGGTCTCGTTGTGTACCAGTTTTCCCTGGCGGTCAAGACACACGATTTTACACCCGGAACGAAATCCCGGATCAATCGCCAGTACATTCTTTTGTCCAAGTGGCGGAGATAGCAAGAGTTGACGCATGTTTTCAGCAAACACCCTGATCGCCTCCGTATCGGCTTTCTCTTTGGCCCACTGGCGCATCTCTGTTTCAATGGAGGGAAAAAGGAGCCGTTTGCAACTGTCGGCAATGGCACTCTTTACCAAATTGGCGGAGGTATTGTGCTCTTTGATAAATATTCTTTCAAGGATTCCATGTGCCTGTTCCTCTTCTACTTCTACGGAAATTTTCAGAAAACCCTCATTTTCACCACGAAACATCGCCAGCAACCGGTGTGAAGGAGCGTGATGCAGTGGTTCGTGGTAGTCAAAATACATCTGGAAGTTGATCCCCTCCTGGTCCTTTCCTTTGACCACTTTGGCAGACACTGACGATTCCTTCTGGAACAAACCACGGATGCGTTTCCTGGCGTAAACGTCCTCGTTGACTTTTTCAGCGATGATGTCGTTTGCCCCCTGGATGGCCTCCTGCAGGGAATGAACACCCTTTTCAGGGTCGATGAATTTCGCAGCCCTGGATTCAATGTCGTCGTAGCGTTGCGAAAGGATCATGACAGCAAGGGGCTCGAGCCCTTTCTCACGTGCCATGCTTGCGCGCGTTTTTCGCTTCGGCTTATATGGCAGGTAGATATCTTCCAATTCGGCCATGGTTGCAGCATTCGACACTGCAACTTCCAGTTCGGGCGTGAGTTTTTCCTGTTCCCGGAGTGATTTGAGAATGGCTTCCCTCCGCGCATCAAGCTCCTTAAGCAGGGCAAGACGGTCGCGCACTTGTGCAATCACTACCTCATCCATCGAACCGGTCATCTCTTTACGGTAGCGGGCAATGAAAGGGATAGTGGCACCGCTCTCCAGTAAATTTATCGTGTTCTGAACAAACCCAGGCTGCTGATTAAGCTCGGCAGCAATGATTTGTGTATATTTTTCCTGTATCATCTTACTATTGTCACGGTACCATTAAAAACGACATCTCCCTGGGTAATAATATCCTTTCCCAGGAAACCAATATTGACAATCCAGACATAGGAGTCGGGCGGGCAATACCGGCCTCCGTATGTGCCGTCCCAACCCTTGTCGATGTTGTCAGATTGAAAAACCAACTGCCCCCAACGGTCATAAACAACCATTTTGAAGGTGATGTTTTTATATAATGCAGATACCTGGAAGAAATCATTCAGTCCGTCGCCATTCGGCGTAAACGCATTTGGAATAAAATATTCAAAGACCTTCACAAAGCTTGTATCCGAATTTACACAACAATGGATATCCTTTACCTGGACCGAGTAGGATGCCTGGCTTCCTACATTGATGATGGAATCGCGGGAACCTGTCGACCAAAGATAATCCGTGAATCCACCGCCTGCATGAAGATTTATGGTAGACCCGGAATACAATAAAACCGTATCCGCCAGGGCAATGTGCGGCAGCGGATAGTTTGTCACCTTCATGGAATCAACAAAAGCCTCTCCCCTGCAATATTCTGTAAGTCTAACCCAGTAGGTTCCCGGTTTTGCATAGGTATGCACCGGGGTTTTTGACGTAGAAGTTCCACCATCGCCGAAATTCCAGGAAACCGTATCAATGTTGGCGGTATTGGTAATTTTAAACTGTGTTGCATCGCCATGGCAAACGCTGTCCCAGGTAAAAGGAGGGATGTTTAAAAAACTCTGCACAAAGTTCGGGAGGCTGTATATGCTTTTCCGTCCAAGCAAATCAAACCTGGTCCCTGGAAAATTACCCAGCAGGTTATAATTGCAGGCGGCACCCGGCCGGTTCGGGTTGTAAATCACCTCCAGTGAATCGCGTTTTGACAGCATATTGTTTGTCCGCGAACCGTAGATCCGGCCATCTGTTGCCAGCTGCAATGCAAAGAAACGTATGCCCCCGGCAGAATCGACAATCACCGGGTTGTTCAATCCTTTTGACAGGTCAAACTGGTAAATGCAGGTCGGTTTCCTCGGAATGGGCCCTCCCAGGTAATCGAGCACGGAGGCATACAATTTTTTTCCGTCAGGCGAAAATTCAATGCCATAAGGGTTAACTACCGGCCTGGAAACATGGTAGGACCTGGGATTTGAAATCACCCCGGTCTGGTTATTGAAATCGAAGAGTTCAATGAGTTTATCGTAGGTGACAGCCAGTGCCAGGCTGCTGCCATCCGGAGAGCATTTCATATACCCGACCATGTTGTTTCTGGCAATCTGGGTCGGCGCAAAATGTTTGGATCCAACTGCACTCACCACAGAATCGGTAATTCCGGAGGCCGTGACCAGGTATGCATAAAACTCGTTTGAATCCCATTTATGCACGATCACCCAGGTGCCGGTATGATCGTGGTTTGAAACCGCGGTGATCTTCTGGCATACCGGGGTGAGCAAGGGTTTGTTAAGTACAGCGGATACGGCATCCCCGAGACCTCCGCGCAGTTTCATGTCAATGAGCGTGTAGGTGAGTCCCTGGGAGCTGAAATGCATGGAATCCAACTTGTCATAGTTGACCATTTCGATGGTGAAAATATAATAGACCGTTGGATCCCCCGGGTAGGGAACAATGAGGCATGGCTGCGTAGCCCTTGGATTGCCGGCCAGACCGGTTGCATTTGGCATGGCGGCAAAGGTGTTATCCCACGCAGTGCGTCCGTTGGTGAACAGGAGGAAGTTTCCCAGGCTGTCGCAAATGCTTGAAGTGGCCTGGAATGAGTTCATGACATTCTGGTCAACAACCGCGGTTGCCGCCCCCGACCTGAAATCAATTCCGGCCTTTTCACCGAAATACCAGACCTCTGCCTGTTTTTGCGACCTTGGGCAATTGCTTTTATACCACGCTGTCTGAGCCCGGGCCATAAAGGCAAACAGGAAAAACAGGAGACATAAGAGGAGCTGTCCTGAACCTGCCGACGGGAGTTTATTGAATGTATTGGTCGGCACTACTCTATAACCAGCTTTTGAATATGAGTAAACGATGAATTGTTCAGCCTGACCAGGTATATTCCCCCGGGAATCCCGGACAGGTCGATCGTCGCCGAAGATATTCCGTCGACCGGCCCATTCATATTGAATACGCGCAGAACTTTGCCCAAAGCTGATAATAGGGTGCCCGTGGTTGCCCCGGACAACCCGTCCATTTCAATTCTGACCATGTCCCTTGCCGGATTCGGATAGATCCGGATGTTGCCGGAGGGGTCCAGATCGCCGATCCCCGTGCATGCATCGAAGGAGAAGATAACATTGATGGTGCCCGATGCCCGGCAACCATGTTCGTTGACAACTTCCACAGTATAGGTTTGAGGATCATACCCGATACCGGTAGTGCCAAAACTAATGTTCTGCGAAGTGGCTCCATTCGACCACAAATAGGTTGAACCGGTATTTCCTGCGTTCAATCTTACCGTGTCATAAATGCAAACCACACTATCCGGCGGGCCCAGGTGAATTACAGGCTCAGGGTAAATGGCAACCATGGTACTTCCCACGGTGTCGTGGAACTGGTCGGTTACGGTTACCTGGTAGGTTGTATTGACCAGGGGATGAACCACAGGATCGGCATCGGTTGAGGTGAATCCCGGTGGCGTTGAACTCCACTGGTACTGGTAATGCCCTACATTGCCGCCCCCCGCCGAAGCATGCAAACGGGTCGAATCTCCCTTGCATATTGATTCCGGAGTGGCTACAGGGTTGACGTTCAGCGAATCACCGGTTACTTCGATGGAAACATTTGCATCATTGTTACTCACACAGTTTGTAACCTTGTCGGTTGCTATCAGCGAATAAACGGTTGTGAAGTAAAGAAAGGTGGTCCTGGGATTTTGCACACCTGCGTTGATCAGTTTACCGGCAGGCGACCAGCTGTAATAGTAGTTGCTGTTTCCATTCAACACGGAACCGGAGAGAAATGTGTATGTGCCGTTTGGAATCGACTGGGTCGCACCTGCATCGGCAACAGGCAATGGGATTATCGTCACCGTGACCGAACCGGTCGTGGTGTTATAGCCGTCAAAAACAGATACCTGGTAAGTAGATGTGACAGTTGGCGCCACCGTCGGGCTTTGCAAATTGGATGAAAATCCATTGGGCCCCGACCACTGGTAGGTGTAGTTTCCGGCTCCGCCGGAACCCAGCGCCTGGATTTGTGATGATGCACCGTAACAGATCGATGACGGGGTTGCTACGGCATTCACAGCAAGTGCGCCTCCTGCAATGTTGATCGTCACCATGTCTGTCGACTGGCAGCTTGCCGAATCGTCGGTAACCTTAAGGGTAAAAACCTGGGTCGTAAAGAGATTGACGGTTTGTGGATTTTGAATGCTGTCGTTTACAAGCTTTGACGAGGGAGTCCATTTATAATGATACGAGCCACTCCCTCCTGAACACCTGCCATGCAGGGTGGTGGTCACTCCATTTAAAATGCTGGTATCGTTCCCAGCATTTGCAACCGGATGATAAACATGCACAAAAGTGGTCGAAGTATCGCTGCTTGGCTGTCCACCCACTATAACGCCAAGGAAATACTCCCCGGCATTGGCGGTGGTTGCATTGGCAATGGTCGGATTCTGCAGCGCGGAGTTAAATCCTGCCGGTCCCCACCAGTGGTAGGTCGCGCCCGTAATTGACTGGGCTGTGAACTGCAACGTCTGGCTCGTGCAGATCGGGCTGTTGCTCATGCATGCCGGAGGCAGGATCGAACAATCGGTGGTGCCTGTTCCGCCTGTCTGCTGGAAAGTAATGTTGCACGGGGCATTGGAAAAGTTTGTGATGATCAGCATGTAATACTCACCCGCCACTCCGTTCGGGATGGTGCAGGTTTCATAGGCGCTGGTGGAATAGCTGCACGACACGATTTTCGGTTGCGTCAGCAGTCCGCAGCAATTTTGATTCGGGAAAGGTCCCCAGCAGCAATAGTCGATATCCTTTTCAGGCGTGCTATGCATCTGGATGACAATATTTCCGGAAGTTGCCACTTTTAAATAGTACCAGGCCGGGTTCGGCCGGGTATGCAGGCAACCATAATCCGGGCCGATTTGCCCCGGGGGAGCATTCACCCCGGCAGGAAATGAATATAATGTTCCGGTACAGAATGGAGCAGCCGTTTCACAGGTACTGTTGTTCCCTCCACCTCCCTGCTGGGCATGTGCCGCCCCGCAACCTATAAGCAGTATAATGAATAAATACCAGTTTATTTTCATAACCGCATCGGATTATTTGTATTTATCGTTCGTATTAAGCCATTCAGATTTCCTATCCTCAGGCCAGGCAGCTGATATAATGGCGACTTTCTCTTTAATCTCCTCAAAAATATTTAGCACATCTGTTTCGCTGTACATTTTTTTTGACATGAAACAAACCCTGTCTTTCTTAATGTCAGGATCGGCGTTGATGATTTTAGCATACGAAAAACTCATGTTCATAAAGTAAACCCGGTCAAAACGGGTGGGCAGTTTTGAAAAATCCAGCAGGAAGTAGTTGTTCTCAGCATCTTTTTCAATGGCTGATGCAAATTTTCCCTTAAAATCATACCCGGCATACCTGGCAATAAACCCGGGATCGCTCGGATGAACTCCTGGTTGCTGCGCCCCGACTGCAAGGGTGGTAATCATTAACAGTCCGAAAAACAAATTGCGAATCATCTGTTTCATTTTTTTTAGAGTTACATAACCGGCAGGTGCAATCCGGCGCATCATAACATGGTATCAATTTTACACGTTAAATCATCTTCACCGTATCATGACTTAAACCGGGTATTCCCTCAGCAGAAGGAACAAATCAATAAGTTACAAATTTACAATAAAATATTAATAGCCCGTTGAAAAGTGCTCTGTTATGTTTGGCGGATCACCATCCTGAAGCGAGAACATCAATGATATGGATGGTTTGTATGGGGAGATTGTGCTTGTCGATATAGGCCTGCTGGTTCATCAGGCAGGAGGAGTCGGTTGATACGATGTATTCTGCGCCTGTTTCGAGCGCACGATTTACTTTCTGTTCTGCCATGGCTGCAGAAATAGGTTCAAATTTAGCAGAAAATGTACCGCCAAATCCGCAACAAACTTCATTCTCTTTCATCTCCCGCAATTCAAGACCCTGCACATGCGACAGGAGTCGCCTTGGTTCATCCTTCAGGTTATACTCCCTGAGCGCCGCACAGGAATCGTGGTAGGTGACTATGTGCGGAAATGAGGCTCCCACATCCTCCACTTCTAATTCATTTACCAGGAAATCGGTAAATTCAAAGATGTTTTTTTTAAGCTGCTTATATTCAAGATGATAGGCAGTATTATGAAACAACCAGCCGTAATAGTTCCTGACAAACCCGATGCAGGAGGCCGACGGACCGACAATGGGGCGGTCGTTCGGGAAATCCTTGAGAAACTTCTCCCCCATTTGTTTTGCTTCATCCCAGAAACCACTGTTGAAAGCCATCTGACCACAGCAGGTCTGGTTTCCATTAAAATTTACCGCAACATCGAGTTTCTCCAGGATTTTAACCATGTTCATCCCCGTATCAGGATAAACCTGGTCGACAAAGCAGGGTATAAAAATATCTACTAACAAAATAGCTTGAAAGGATTGGTGAAACTGAAAATTCAGTTGTCAAAAGTAAGGAATTATGTATTAGAAATGGAGGGATCGGGAAAAACTTATTGCACTCAATTGCCTCAAACAATAAAAAATGCAACAACAGAAGCTTCCCGTGAGATGCTTCTGTTGTTCTTTGGGAACTCAGGGATGGGCTAATTGATCCAAACGCTGGCAGCGACATCCCAATTGCAATCGATAATTACGCCCCACTGTCCAGTATTATCGATGGGAACTGAAAGAAGTTGATTAAGAAAAATGATATAAGGGCCCTTAACCTCTGAACCAGTCCCTTTTACTACCCAAACCTTGGCATATACCCAGAATGGATTTGTTGAACTGGAGGAAATTACCACATCCATATCCCGCTTTTCACGCCCGGGAAGTACGTGTGTTTTTTGCTGGAACCCGGTTTTCAATGTTGTAAGTTGACAATTATAACTAGGAATAGGGTAGATTGGGAAGTTCTGTGCAAATAAACCATTCAATCCGGCAAAAAGAACGAATGCTGCGATCAGGGTAAAGTTTTTCATGCGCTGTGTTTTTGGAATATGAGTTAACTAGTGTTTTGTCGATGTCGTCAAAGTTATGTAGTAAACATAACACACACAATGGAGGATTTCCTCAAATTCATATTGCGGGAATCCGCTATTGTTATGAGATAAAAAAAAAGTATCTGTTTTATTATCTGCACGTTAACAAAATAAAATGACGGACATTCTGCTCGCCGGAAGGCAAACTATTTTGGTGGGTTTTGCCAAAATTGATAAAAACAGGGAAAACAGAAGGAATTTCCGGGAATAATCAGATGATCCCCTTTTCCAGCAGTATTTTCACAAGTTCAGCATTGTTTTTTGCATCACAACGTTCGCGGACATGTTTGAGTGTTTTTTCAACGGTGGAGACACTGGTTTTTTTCGCGTCAGCGATTTGCTGCTGGGTTAAGCCCGACGATAAAAGGATGACAAGTTCCTGCTGGTTTGGCGTCAGGTGATATTTCTGGCCTGATAAAACGGTTGCCAGTTTCTTTTCATAATCAGGTTCGACAAGACCCGAAAAGACAATCTGCCCTCTGATAACTTTTTCAAGGGTGGCTTTAATCTCTGATTTGTTGGTGCTTTTTAGCAGGTATGCCATGACCCCAGCCTCGAACATTTTACGCTGCCAGGAGGAGGAATCCTCGGAGGTGAAAATCACAATGGGTTTTCCGTGGAATTTCTCCTTCAATTTTTTAACGTTCATCAATGGATGTGCATCGGGCAGCCACAAATCAAGCAGGAAAACGTCAAAGGTGCTTGCATCGGCCTTCAGCACGGCATCATCGACACTGAATGCATTGTCGGTAATTTCTATTCCGTCCCTTGATGGCCGGAAGAGGTTTTTCAACCCCGTAACGATCACCGGGTGATCTTCAATTATAAAGAGTCTGATCATAATTGCTCCTTTATCAATAAATTAGATTTTTTTGTCCAGTTGAAAAAAAATCTCCCAGGTGGTTCCCTCTCCGGGAGCAGATGTTAAATGAGCCTGCCCGCCAACAAGTTTCGCCCTTTCATAAATATTTAAAATCCCCATACTTGGCTTGCTGTTCCCCCCGACAGTAAAACCTGAACCGTTGTCGGAATAAACAAGAAAAAGTTTGTCGTTTTTTGCAAAAATTTTTATTTTCACCTGGCTTTCCCTTGCATGTTTTCCGGCATTGGTAAGCAACTCCTGGGTGATCCGGTAAAAATGCAGTACCAGTTCATTGGGCATGTTGGGAAACTCTTCGGTCATATCAAGGGAAATTTTCATCCTCGATAATTTTTGCATGTCTTCACATAAGCCGGTGATCATTTCACTGAAGGTAAAGTGTTCAATCATGGCACTGTTCATCCGGTGAGATATATGGCGGATGCTCGTGCCCAATTCCTTGATCCTGGCATTTATATGGTCCTTGACTGCCGGATCTAAAAATTCAATGTTTTCAATCGATCCGGAGATCCCCAGGACAAGCTGACCTGTTAAATCATGCAGCTCTCTTGCGATCCTTCCTTTTTCACCCTCCTCCATTTCAATGATTCTCTTCGCCGAACTGATCTGCGCTTTCTGCAATTTTACGTTGTTCCGCTGCTGCAGGATAAGGATGGTAAAAACGGAGCCAACCATGAGCAGAAGTGCGATGACAAGCCAGAGTTCTGTTCGCTGCAATTTATTACGCTGGACCAGCAACTCCATTTCTTCGTTCTGGATGATTAATTCCTTGCTTTTAAGGTCTGATAAGGCAGCCAGCAACCTGATCTGGTCGGTTGCCTTCTGGATGTAATCGAGATCCTTTGCCTTCTTCGCTTTCCTTTGAAATTCAAACGCATTTTTAAAATCTCCCTTCTGCACACAAACATCGGCATAGGTATCGTAAAGTGAAGCTAACCATTCATTATCTTTCATTTGCAGGGCAAGGGGGATGGCCTGGTTCAGGCACGATTCGGCAGTTTTAACATCTTTTTTATCAAGGTAACTGTACGCCATGTCATTGTATGCTCCAAAAACAACTTTGGACAAATTGGCATTTAGTGCAAGTTTCAAGGCAGATTTATAATAGTAAAGGGCCGTATCAGGAATAGCACTCCAAAAGCCCATATTAATGTAGATGTAGGCCATTTCCAGTTCAACACCCTTTACTTTATTCAGATACCCCAGGGCTTCCCGTTGTTTGGCAAGCGATTTCTGGGTATCCAATTCGAATGGTTTCCGTGCCAGATTCCCCATGGCGACCCCCATTTGCTTGTAAAGCATACCTTTTCGGGCAATCTCAAGCGCAGCTTCATACATCAGCCTGGCATTTACAAAATCATGGATATTGAATTTAATATTGCCTATCGCTATATATGCATTTGAAATGCCTTCGGGATCTTTGACCAACTTAGCCAAATTTATAGATGAATCAAGCAGTGATACAGCTGATTTATAATTATATGCTGCATTGTAAATACTTGCCAGGTTATAATAAATATGAACTTTTTGTGTGATGAGATGGCAGCTGTCGGCGATGCGCAAGGCCCGGTTGTAATAAAAGACACTTGAGTCGATCTGGTTCTGCAGGTACGCTTTACCAATCCACTTGTACGCATCCACAAGATTTGTAATTGAATCTGTATGTCGTGCTATATTCAACGCAATTCTTGCGTATTTAATGGCTTGCAGGCTATTGCTTACTTTATTTCTTTCAACCAGCAAACCCAGTGCCTTAAGTGTATCCCCGGCTGAACTTATGATGAGTGGTTCAGACGTTCTGTTTGCCGTTGCCTTTGTCGCACCGGAAGGCAGGAGAAGTCCAACATTCAGTATGATTAAAAAAAATAATTTCAGTTGTTTCAAAATAATCGGTCTCATCACTTGGTTTAAAAAGTTTCGTTGTAGATAAAAAAGTGCAGTGCCTGTTGGTCAGTTTCCGGAAACATAACATTCAAAGGTAAGAATAATTTTAGATGTTGGAATTTCTTCTGCAGAAATATATATTTTTAGCACAATATTCCATCAAATTCCGAACCGGATAAGCTCTAACCAGAAAAGGAAATAAGAAACCAGTGTAATGATGAAAGCATACGGGCTGTTACCTGTTATACCGGCGCATATTTGGTGTCGGGCTTATCCCTGATGGGAATGATGCCAGCCATATCGCCAAGCACATTCACCAGGTCGGAGCCGGCCGGAACCACGATTTTCGAGTTGTCTTTAAGCGATGTTTCCAATGCCTGTATTTTCCGCAGGATCTGGGCATTGCCGATGAAATACTTTTCGGCGGCCTCATTGACCAGCGCGATGGCCTGGGCTTCGCCTTCAGCCCTGAGAATCTGGCCCTGCTTCACACCTTCCGCACGCCTGATCTCGGCCCGTTTCTCTCCGTCAGCCTTTGTTTCGGCGGCGGTGGCATAATCAACCGCGGCAATTTTCTCATTTTCCGCCTTTACGATCTTGTTCATGGTTTCCTGAACATCCTTGGGTGGGTCGATCTCCTTCAATTCAGTGCGGATAATCTGGATTCCCCAGCTCCTGGTCTCATCAAGCAGGGTGCCATGAAGTTCCTTATTTATTTTACCCCGCTCACTGTTGGCCGATTTCAGGGTCATGGTACCGATGATGTTGCGGAGGGTCGTCCGGGCCAGGTTGACGATCTGGTATTCAATATTATTGACATTGTACTGTGAATTCTTCACGCTATCCTCATCATTGGTGATCTTGAAATAGACCTGCGCATCCACCTTTGCATTCAGGTTGTCATTGGTGATAATCTCCTGCGGTTCAGCATTGATCATTTTCTCGGTGATGTTAACCTGGTACATCAGATCGATGCCCGGAAGAATCCAGTGAAACCCAGGATTTGCAAAACGGTTATACTTCCCAAAACGCTCGATCAGTCCACGGTGGGTGGGGCGAACGATCCGGATACCTGAAAAAAAGAGCATTCCGACTGCTCCGACGATGATCAGAACTACGACATTGTTCATGGTTGGTTGGTTTAAGTTTATGGAAATAAATATTTTGTCACAAACTTATAAAATTTTCCTGATGAAATCAAATGGAAAAAACATGACAGGGTAAAAGAACATTTCTTTTGTGATTTTTGTTTATCGTACAATATCTATTCGTACCTTTGCAATTCCATTTGAAAGATTGTATCTCAATCTGTATGTAATCCTCCCACTTTTACAATTCAGCCTACCATACACTTTTTTAATGCCCCGGACACGACTGTTCTTCAGTTTTGTGGCCGCAATAAATCATTTTTATCTATATTAATAACTGTTAAATGAATTTTGAAAATTTGAACCTTATCCAGCCTTTATTGAACGCTGTAAGTAAGAAAGGGTACCTGAACCCGACACCCATTCAGGAAAAGGCAATCCCGACAATTTTACAGGGAAAAGATATTTTCGGATGTGCACAAACCGGTACCGGCAAAACGGCTGCCTTTGCGCTTCCCATCCTGCAATTGCTGGAAACTGAAAAGGACCGCAACCAGCGTCGTGCCGTGAGAGCTTTGATCCTTGCCCCAACCCGTGAACTGGTCGCCCAGATCAGTGAGGAAATCAATAGTTACGGCAAAGAACTTGACATCCGCCTGGTTACCATTTATGGCGGCATCTCGCAGAAAGCCCAGACCCAGGCCCTCCAGAAAGGGGTCGACATCATCGTGGCAGCCCCCGGCAGGCTTCTCGACCTGATGAACCAGGGATTTGTACATCTCGACAAAGTGGAGTACCTGGTACTTGATGAAGCCGACCGCATGCTCGACATGGGATTTATCAACGACATCCGGAAGATTACCGCGAAAATACCTTCTAAAAGGCAAACCATGCTGTTCTCGGCCACTGCCCCGGATGAAATCAGGAAACTTGCAGCAGCATTGCTCCATAACCCTGTTCAACTGAACCTTTCACCCGACGCCATGCCCCCGATTCTCGTTTCGCAATCGGTTTATCATGTTAAAAAGGAAAATAAAAAGCTGCTGCTGACACATGTCCTGCAGAATGATGCCGTCAAGCATGTGCTTGTATTTACCCGTACCAAACATGGGGCCGATAAAGTCGTCAAAGATTTGATCCGCAACGGGATCAAGGCACAGGCCATCCATGGCAACAAATCTCAGAGTGCGCGCGACAAGGCCCTGAAAGATTTTAAAAACCGGAGCATCCGCGTACTTGTTGCCACCGATGTTGCATCGAGGGGCATTGATGTTGACAAGCTGAGCCACGTGATCAATTACGAGATCCCGGAACAGGCGGAGACCTATGTTCACCGCATCGGGAGGACAGGCAGGGCCGGTGAAGCCGGAGCGGCATTGTCTTTTTGCTCGGCCGATGAAAAAACCTACCTGAAGAACATCCACAAGCTGATTCATAAGAACATTGACGTGGTCACTTCACACCCGTTTGCCATCAATTAACCCCGCGGATCGCCCTTAAGCGGCATCTTTGCCATCTTTTCCACATTCATGCTGGGAAATCCAAATTCTTCCACGATCTTTCCCCTGACAAGGTAAACACCATCGCCGCGGAAAGGATACTCCGTAACTGCCTTCGGGAAATGAACGGTGTCGAAGAAACGCCCGTTGACATCGATGAAAGTGCCAAAGTGCATCCACTCCCGTTTGATGGTACGCACATACTTAATGGTCACAAGCAACCCGAGCATACGAATGGTCTTCCCTACATGGGAGGCCATTTCGTGTGCGCAGATGTCGCCACGGAACTTCGTCTCCAGCAGGTCGAAATAGCTGTAGCTGACCGGGAATCCAAGCAGTTCGATCTCGTCGTACACATCCGACAGCACGTTCTGTTCGAGGGAAGGAAGTTCGAACTTTTGTACGGGAGTGTGGAAAAGTACTGGACTTTCGATTGACGATTTTCGATTTTCGATTTTCGATTGCCCGGTCTCACCGTGTTGGGAAGGCGAATGATTCTTCCCCAGCAACATGTGCGCTTCCCACAACAGCGATGCTTTTGGTTTGCCGGTAAACCGGAATGACCCCACCCTGATAAGAATGATCAGCTGGTCAAGCGTGACCGGAACCCGCTGGATAAAATCAGCCAGGTCTTTATACGGCGTCTCATTTTTCCTGAAATCGTAAATCGTAAATCGTAAATCGCAAATCGCCTTTCCCACTTCGGCCTCCAGCCCCGCCACATGGATAAATCCCAGGAAAATATCTGTTCCCCGGATGCAGGTCTTGTATTCACTCCGGTTTACACAGGGCACATGCAGGCTGCCCCCGGATATTCTGGCTTCATTGAAATAGACCCAGGATGCGTAAAAACCGCCGAAATTGTTGATCACCCCGGTGATGAATTCGAGCGGATAGTGCGCTTTGAGATAAAGACTCTGGTAACTCTCAACGGCATAGGAGGCCGAATGGGCTTTTGAAAAGGAGTACCCGGCGAATGACTCGATCTGCCTCCACACCTCCTTCGTCACATCTTCCGGGTAGCCCGACTTCCGGCAATTTTCGAAAAACTTGTCGATGATGCGCTGCAGCTCCTTTTTCGACCGGTATTTCCCGCTCATGGCCCGGCGTATGACATCCGCATCAGCCAGGTCGAGACCGGCGAAGTGGTGGCAGATCTTCAGCACATCTTCCTGGTAAACCATCACCCCGAAAGTTTCCTTCAACTGCTCCTCCATCACCGGGTGCAGGTATTTGAACTTATCCGGATGGTGGAACCTGAAGATATACTCCTTCATCATGCCCGACCGTGCCACACCCGGGCGGATGATCGAGCTGGCTGCCACGAGAGTACGGTAGTTGTCGCAGTGCAGTTTCTTCAGCAACCCCCGCATGGCCGGACTTTCTACGTAGAAGCAGCCTATCGTGCGGGCATTGCGAAGCTGCTCCTTTACTTTCTCATCCTCTTTGAATGCCCGCACCTGATGTACATCAACACGGAGGCCCCGGTTTTTCCGCACGATCTCAACCGTTTCATAGATATGCCCGATGCCTCGCTGGCTGAGGATGTCAAGTTTTTCGAAGCCGATATCTTCGGCGACGTACATGTCAAATTGCGTGGTCGGAAATCCCTTCGGGGGAAGGTCGAGCGCCGTATAGCAGGTGATCGGCTCTTCGGAGACCAGGACCCCGCCTGCGTGAATGCTGCGCAGGTTGGGAAAATCGGCCATCATCTCTCCGAGTTCACTGATCTTCCGTAGGATGTGGTTGTTATGGATCGCCTCCCCGGGATATTTCAGAAAAGCGTCGATCTCCCCTTTCGGCAACCCGTGAACCTTGCCCAGTTCGCGATAGATTGATTTATCCCTGAAGGTCGACATGGCCCCAAGCAGGGCCGTGTGTTCGCGTCCGTAACGCTTGAAGATGTAGTCGATCACCTCGTCGCGCTCCTTCCACGAATAGTCGATGTCGAAATCGGGCGGCGAAGTTCGCTTCGGATTGATGAAGCGCTCAAAGTAAAGGTCGAGTTCAATGGGATCGACATCGGTGATGCGCAAACAGTAAGCCACGATGCTGTTGGCGCCGCTCCCCCTCCCCACATGGTAAAAACCGCGCGACATCGAATAGCGGATGATGTCCCAGGTAATGAGAAAATAGGAGGCAAATCCCATTTTATCAATGATCTCCAGCTCATGGCGGATGCGGCGCCTGGCTTCGCCATTTTCCTTCCCATAACGGTACTGAAGCCCGTCCATGGCGAGTTTCTCAAGCAGGATGAGGTCATCGTAACGGTCGCCGGTAAACGTTTTTCTGTTTTTGCAAGCCTTGAAATCGAAATCAATGGAGCACGCCTCCAGGATACTTTCCGTATTGCGGATGATCCCGGGAAAATCGCGGCAAACCTCTCTCAGTTCGTCTGCAGGCAACATGATCTCATCAGGCGCTGCGATCTGGCGGGGTTCAAGACGGCTCAGCAATACATTGTGGTCAACAGCCCTGAAATTTCGGTGCAGTTCGTACTCTTTCGCATTCCTGAATGTTACCGGCGCCATGAGCACCATCCGGGGAATGAGGTCGCGGTGTCGCGAGAGCATGAGGGGGCTCAGGTCGGAGGGAGATATACCAATGTACGATTGACGATTGACGATTGACGATTGACGATTGACGAAGGGATTGATCACAAAGACATTTTCAAGCTCCGGGGCCCGTTCGGGCAATGGCAGGTTTCCCAGGGTATGATGGCTCAGAAACTCATTTAGTTCCCGGAACCCTTCATTGTTTTTTGCCAGGCCGGTGTACAGCAACCGGCCTTCATGCCTGAATTCAATTCCTGCAATGGGCTTGATGCCTTTATCCCTGCATGCAGCAATGAATTCCATGATACCTGTGGAGTTGTTGATGTCTGTCAGGGCCATCGCAGGGGCCATTCCGCTCATCGCACCCGCAGGCATTGCCCTGGCTCCCTCTTCAACAAGATTGTCAATGGAGATGGTTCCGTAGCGAAGCGAGTAATATGAGTGGCAGTTTAAGAACATAGCCTGGTTGTATTGATTATATTTTAATCATTTATCCGACTACAATATAATCAAAAACGAACAAACTTAAAAACACACGGGAAAAAAAATATTGTACTTTTGCTTTTCAACCGAAAATTCAGATTCCACAGCCAAATTAAACATATCGTATGAGAAAGCCCGTTTTCTTGTTTTGCCTTCTGGTGCTGGCAGCAATACGACCATTGCAGGCCTGCACCACGGCCGTTATCTCCGGTAAGTTCACCCCTGACGGCCGGCCCCTGCTCTGGAAAAACCGCGATACCGGCGACCTGGATAATAAGCTGATGTACTTTACCGATGGCAGGTTCGACTATATCGGCCTGGTCAATTCAAAAGACACCACAGGATCGGAAGTCTGGACCGGCATGAATGCCGCCGGTTTTGCCATCATGAACTCTGCATCCTACAATCTCAACTCAAAAGAGGATGCAGACGCCGGCATCAATGAAGGGAAGGTGATGCGGCAGGCTTTGCAGCAGTGTGCCTCTGTGGATGATTTCGAAAACCTTTTGAAAAAGCTTCCAAAACCTTATGGCCTGGAAGCCAATTTCGGGGTGATTGATGCCATGGGAAACGGGGCCTATTTTGAAACCTCGAACAATACCTATTTCAAAGTCGATGTGAACGATCCGGTGGCAGCACCCATGGGCTACCTCATCAGGACCAACTATTCGTTTACCGGGCGACCCGATGAGGGACAGGGGTATATTCGTTATCTCACGGCCGAGAAATTATTCTACCAGGCTTCGGCAACAAACAATCTCACTCCTGATTTTATTCTGCAGGATGCAGCCAGGTGCCTGTATCATTCACTGACGGAAACCGACCTCAAACAAATGCAATCATCCGGGAAGGATAAATTTGTGTGGTTTACCGATTTCATTCCGCGGTTTTCATCTGCCGCATCCGTTGTAATCCAGGGAATAAAAAATAATGAATCTCCCTGGCTGATGACCATGTGGACGGTCCTTGGATTTCCATTGTGCTCTGTGGTTTACCCGGTCTGGTTTAATAAAGAACACCGTTTGCCGGCACTGCTGCAAGGTGAAAACGGTGCCAACGCCCCTCTTTGCGACAAAGCGCTGAAATTAAAAGAGCGTTGTTTCCCGGTCAGGCGCGGGCATGGGAAAGACTACCTCAACCTTCCTGCACTTTATGGCAGTTCAGGCAGCGGCATCATGCAGAAACTTGCCCCAGTTGAAAACCAAATATTTGCCGACACCAAAAACAACATGAAGTCGTGGCAAAAATCCCCGCCTGCGTCGGGTGAAATCAGGGAGTTCTATCAATCACTTGACAACCGGATCACAGAAACATACATGCATTTGTTCGGATTCTGAACAGTTTCCCAGCACCGTTTATTTTATTTGTGAAACAATAAACAAAGATTAACTTTGTCAGGCTGGTAATCCGGCTTTTAAACCTTTCATTCATAAAAAAAATTTGGGTATGAGAAAAATTTCCATGTTCATTTGTTTAATCTGCCTGGTGGGGTATGTTTCAGGACAAACCTACTTGTCGGAGGATTTTAGCGCTGGAGTGATGCCCCCCACAGGGTGGTCCATCCTGAATCAGCAAGCCCAGTGGTCGGTTGCCCCGAGTAACAAAGCAGGCGGCACAGCCCCCGAAGGGAAGTTCACCTATGTGCAGGCAGTGGCGACTACGCGGCTGATCTCGCCGGTCGTCAACCTGGGAAGCATTACAACAGTTACACTGATGTTCAATTTCATGTACGACTGGTATGCCAATCCCGCGCCAAAACTGGGTGTAGCCACCCGGTCGGGTGTCGGCGCCTGGACTTCTGTCTATGAAATCACGCCAACAGCAAACGTCGGCCCAAAGACCCAGGTCGTTACCATCTCAAATGCCGATATAGGCCCCGGGTTCCAGTTTTGTTTCTACCTTGATGGCAATTTTTACAATCTCGATTACGTCTATTTTGACAATATTCTCCTGGTTACCCCTCCCATACTCGATGCAGCGCTCGCCAGTATCAAACTGCCGCAATACCTTGCAGTGAATGCACCTGCATCCCTCACAGGAAATGTGAAGAACATGGGTTCCACCCCCATCACCTCGTTCGATGTGGCGTATTCTATTGATGGCGGTTCCCCTGTGATCAATTCCTACACCGGGCAAAACCTGGCACTCGGCGAGTCGTATGCCTTCACACACGATGTTCCACTTACCTTTACCACCCCTGGTACCTATAAAATAGCGGTGAAGGTTCAGAATGTAAACGGAGGCGTGGACAATAATCCCGCCAACGACACGCTTTCCACTCCGCTTGGCGTTGTGCCATGGATTCCGTCAAAAAAGGTTTTCTGTGAGGAGGCGACGGGTACCTGGTGCGGATGGTGTGTACGCGGCGTCTGTTTCATGAATTACATGGCCGAAACTTATCCAAATACCTGGATCGGTGCGGCAGTTCACAACGCGGATCCCATGGTCGTTGCGGCATGGGATGCCGCCATCCCCAGCATCATCCCTGACTTCTCCGGATACCCAAGCGGCACAATCAACCGGGTGATGAACTGGGACCCTCAGGATTTTGAACAGGGGTACCTTGAGGAGATGCAGACCATTTCGCCTGCCACCGTTGAAATTGTCAATTTCGCGTGGAATCCTGCCACCAGGCTTGTATCGTTCGATGTAAGATCGGAATTCATTACCAACATCTCCCACGAACTCCGTTTCGGAGCAGTCATCCTGGAGGATAGCCTCTATGGAACAGGGTCCACCTGGGGCCAGGCCAATTACTATGCTGGAGGTGCCAACGGCCCGATGTGCGGCTTTGAATCAAAACCAAGCACCATACCTGCGGCCGACATGCATTACGACCATGTTGGCAGGGCCATCCTCGACGGACCTTATGGTACGGCGGGAAGCATTCCCCAGCCGGTCGCCGCGGGAACCTCCCATTCAGCCCATTATGAATACACCATCCCGGCTGCCTGGAAATACGAAAAACTGCATTTTGCCGGACTGTTAATGGACCATACATCAGGAGTCATTCTCAATGCAAATAACGACATTGTGTGGGTAGGGACAAGTGAACTAAACAATGATCTGCGGCTCCGTGTTTTCCCAAATCCAGCAACAGACATAGCCACCGTGCAGTTTACCCTCGATAAACCCGGAGTGACCGGCATCAGGGTGTACGATTTGCCGGGAAACTGTGTTTTCACCCTCGAACCGGTTCAATACCCGGCCGGGATGAATAAGGTGGAATTGAATCTCCGCAAGCTAAACCCGGGATTTTACTTCGTGGAAATTTCGGTAAACGGTCACAGTAACATCCACAAAATCGCCGTGAGCCGGTAATTTTTTTTCAAGCGTCTGGCCTATGTTCAATGAAAACGGGATTGCAGCAAAAAAAATTTATCTCGTCGCCGCGCTGGTTTTCATTCTGACTGCATGGTTTTCTACAGGCTATAACCATTTTGATGAACATTTCCAGGTCATAGAGTTCGCAGGGCTGAAACTCGGGCTGACGGAAAAGGCGAACCTTCCGTGGGAGTACAAATGCATGATGCGCCCGGCTGTGCAGCCTTTGATCGTCTATTCCGTTTATAAAGCCGCCTCGGTTGCCGGGATTACCAATCCATTCATGGTCGGCTTCCTGATGAGGCTGCTCTCGGCCATGTTTACCTTTGTCAGTATCCACATGCTAATCAGGATGTACGCCCCCCGGATCACAAACAGGAAGTTGCTGTATACCTTCCTGCTGCTCTCGTTTTTCCTTTGGTTTATCCCCTACAACAGCGCCAGGTTTTCATCTGAGACTTTTGCGGGCAGGGTATTCGTGATCGGGCTGGGCTGGTTCCTCCTCCGGAAAACCCTGAAGCCTGCCGATTATTTGATTACGGGAATATTGCTTGGACTGGCTTTCATAACAAGGTACCAGGTGGCATTTATGATCATTGGTTTTACAGCCTGGCTGGTGGTGATCAGAAAAACCCCATTCCGGCACCTTTTAATATTCGTGGCCGGGATCCTGGCGAGCTTTGCATTGGGAATACTCATCGACAGGTGGTACTATGACCGGTGGGTGCTGACCTCCTGGAATTACTTCATGCAGAATATCCTCCTGGATAAAGCAGCCGGTTTTGGCGTCAGTCCGTGGTGGTATTATATTGAGCAAACCTTCCTGAATGCCTTTCCACCGCTGAGCATTGTCTATATCCTGGCTATTTTCCTCTATTTTATTTATTACCCGAAAGATATCCTTACCTGGACGATCGTCCCTTTTCTTGCCATCCATTTCATCATTCCGCACAAAGAGATCAGGTTCCTGTTCCCTGTCATCGGGTTTCTTCCGGTCATGATCATCCGGTCGGCCGATGTTTTGCTTCGAAAAAACGGGTATGAAATGCTGCAGCACCGGATGACGAAAATATCATTCAAACTCTTTTGGTACCTGAACATGGTGATGCTGGTGATCCTTATCTTCCGGCCGGCCGATGATCAGATCGCGCTCTATAAAAAGCTTTGGGATGACTATCCTGTCGCTGCGAAACTCTATTTCACCGGAGATAACCCATATCACAGGGCGAACGTCGACATCCATTTTTATAAAAGGAAGAGTCTCGCACTTACGCAGGTGGATTCGTTACACCATATCATTCTGTCGCCGGATACAGTAAGCCTGGTTGTTACGGATAAACCCGGCATACCGGCGGATGCTCAATTCACTTCAGTGCTGGTTTACTCTTCGTTCCCGCAATGGGTAAGACATTTCAACTTCAACCATTGGATGGAACACACAAATTTCTGGTATATTTACGAATTGAAAACCGCGCACAAGCGCTAAATACTTTTCATGAAAAAGAGCAATATTTTCAACGGTTTCACGCTGTTAGTGGCGGTGGCATGCCTGCTCACCTTCACACTGAACATGATCAACGGCCGTTTCCTGCTCGGTGATTTCATGGTTTACTATACGGCTGCAGCAAATCTTATATCCGGCGGACCGGTTTATCTGGTTTCATTCTATGGCGGCAGCGGGTTTTACAAATACAGTCCGGCGACCCTCTTTTTTTTCCTGCCATACATGTGCTTCAATTTTAAAGCAGCTGCCGTAATTCACTTTTTCATTCTCAGCGCCGCATACTGGTATGCGTTCATGGTGATCCGGGACCTGCTCACGGATTATTTTCCGGTGACAAACATCAAACATGGAACACTGCTGCTATCGGTCTCTTTTTGCTGCATCGCGATCCATTTCTCACGGGAAATGTTCCTGGGAAATATCAACATCATTTTATTATTGTTGTGCTCACTTTCCATCCGGAGTTTTCTCACAGGAAAATACCGGCAGGGGGGAATCCTGCTGGGCATTGTGATCCTGACAAAACCCTACCTGCTGATCCTGCTGCTTCCGCTGGTTCTCAGGAAGCAATGGAGGGCGCTGGCCTGGTTTAGCCTGACTGTTTTCTGCGGCCTGGTTATTCCGTTTATTTTCCCGGGGCCGCACAAGAGCATCCTGATGTATGGCGACTGGATCCAATCGATCACTACGCACAGCGGGGATTTTCCGGGGATGACTTCCCTCGACTATCTCTTCCGGCATTTTATTCCGTCATGGCCCGCCTGGGGAATCCTTGCCATCTTTTTTTCAATCTGCTCTCTGGTCGCCCTCTTCATCCTGCAGAACATTTATCACGAGAAACAGCAGGGAGCCGTGGCCGGGAATAGTGCCACAAACTTCACTTTCGAATGGTTCCTGCTCATTGCCCTGGTCCCGAACCTGATAAAAACCGACTGGGTGCTGCTGCTGTTCAGTGCGCCGCTCATTGCATTCATGGTCTTCTGCACAGCCTCGCGCAAACAATACTGGTGGATCCCGGTACTGGTCATCCTCCTGTTTTTTTACGGGGCAAATTCCGACGACCTTCTGGGCCGGGATCTCTCCCATACGATTCTGGTTTCGGGCCTCATGGGCTTAGGCAATTTTCTCCTGGTGGTGGTTGCCCTGCTGATGTTCCTTCAGAGCAAGCCACTCCCCACCGCACAATCTTCTGGCCGTATTTCCTCCTGATCCGGTCAAGGGCCTGGTAAAGGTTCACCATCTCCACGTTGTCGTCGAACATGTTGAGTTGCGGATTTCCAGAGATGAGGCTGCTGAAACGCACGCCGATGAGGCGGATCAGCATGCGGCGCTGGTAGATGCGGTCGAAGAGATTTTTCACCACAGGGATCAGCTGGTGGTCGAAAGCGGTGTAGGGTACGTGCTGTTGCAGGGTATGGGTGTCGAAGTTCGAGTAGCGGATCTTCACCGTGACACAGGCGGTGAGTTTCTGCTTGTCGCGCAGCTCGAACGATATCTTCTCCACCATCTTCACCAGGATCTCTTTCATCCGGACAATATCGATGCTGTCCTGCTCAAAAGTGGTTTCGGTGCTCACCGATTTTGCCTCGTGGTACGGGTAAACCGGCGTTCCGTCAATGCCATTGGCTTTCTCCCAGATCACGATGCCATTCTTCCCCATCACCCGTTCCATCATGTCGATTGGAATATGGCTCAGGGTGTCGATCGTCACCACACCCATCGAACGCAGCAGCCGGTAAGTTTTTTCCCCGATCATCGGAATTTTGCGGATCGACAGCGGTGCCAGGAAGATCTGTACCGCACCGCGATCCACGTAAAGTTCGCCGTTGGGCTTAGCCTCTCCCGTAGCGATCTTTGACACGGTCTTGTTCACCGACAGTCCAAAGGAGATCGGCAGCCCGGTATTCCTGATGATGCTTTCGCGCAACTCATGGGTCCATTTCTGCAACCCGAAGAAGCGGTCCATCCCGGTAACATCGAGGTAATGCTCGTCAATGGAGGCTTTTTCGTACAACGGCGCTTTTTCGGCGATGATCTCCGTAACGATGTGCGAGTACTTCGAATAAAGCTCCATGTCGCCCCTCACGAGAATGGCATCGCCGCACAAAGCCCGCGCCATCTTCATCGGCATGGCTGAATGGATGCCGAATTTCCGCGCTTCATAGCTGCAGCTTGCCACCACCCCACGGTCGGAGGTACCGCCGATGATCACCGGCTTCCCCACCAGTTCAGGGCGCAGCAGCCGCTCAACCGATACAAAAAAAGTATCCAGGTCGAAGTGGACGATGTTTTTTATTATATTTGCCATGTTTTTAATCAATTTTACGACGATAATATAATCATATTTTTCTAAAAAACAAAAAAAATGTTCTTCAGCAGCAACATAAAATTTTTAAGGAACCGGCGCGGGCGGACCCAGGACGATGTGGCCGTGACCCTGAACATGAAACGTTCAACACTGAGCGGATACGAGAACAACGTTGCCCAGCCTGGCTTTGAAACACTGATCGGCTTCTCCAAATATTACAATGTGGCCATCGACACCCTGATCAGGGTCGACCTGGCTAAAATTTCTGAAAGCCAGCTCCGTCAGCTGGAACGAGGCTACGATGTATTCATCAAGGGTTCAAACCTCCGCATTCTTACCACAACGGTAGGCTCAGACAATGAAGACAACATCGAGCTCGTTTCGGAAAAAGCCAAAGCCGGGTATGCCAGCGGGTTTGCCGATCCTGAATACATCTGCATCCTGCCGACCTTCAGGCTGCCTTTTTTATCCCGGCAGAAAAAATACCGGACATTCCAGGTAAACGGCGACTCGATGCTTCCCGTTCCGCACGGATCATGGGTTACCGGGGTATTCATCCAGGATTGGACAACCATCCGCGACCGGGATGCATACATCATCCTGACCATGGAGGAAGGTATTGTTTTCAAAGTGGTTGAGAACAGGATCAAAACCGAAGGAAAGCTGGTCCTTCACTCCCTTAATCCGCTGTATGAACCCTATGAAATAAATGTCAGGGATATCCGTGAATTATGGCAGTTCGTGCATTATATCAGTCCGAAAATACCTGAAAATCTGAATTCTGAAAACTATCATCTCGTCGAAACCGTCAAGCAGTTGCGGAATGATATCCAGGCAATTCAAACCCGGCTTAATATATGAATGGGTACCACACCGGTAATTTATTTTTAATGCGTATGCCGGATTTCAGAAAAACGTTAACTTGCTGTGCCATTTTATCCATATATTTGTTATTCGTTTATTAACCTCAAAACCTCAACCCATGAAAGTTACAATTGTTGGATCCGGATACGTCGGATTAGTCACAGGCACCTGCTTTGCAGAAGTTGGTATCGATGTTACCTGTGTGGACATTGATCAGAAAAAAATCGAAAACCTTAAAAATGGGATCATTCCTATTTATGAGCCTGGTCTTGAGGATATGGTACACCGGAATATGAAAAAGGACCGTATTAAATTTACGACAAACATCGCGGAAGCACTCGAAGATTGCGAAGTGATCTTCAGCGCTGTCGGAACCCCTCCCGACGATGACGGAAGCGCCGACCTTCAGTATGTTATCAGTGTGGCCAGGGATTGCGGCAAACATATGAAGAACTATTTGCTGATCGTAACCAAAAGCACGGTGCCCGTGGGTACAGCCGAAAAAGTAAGGAAAGCAGTCCAGGAGGAACTTGATAAACGTGGCGTGAATATTGAGTTTGACGTTGCCTCGAATCCGGAATTTCTCAAAGAAGGTGCCGCCATCGATGATTTCCTGAAACCAGACCGCATTGTCGTAGGATGCGACTCACTCCGCGCTGAAGAGCTGATGAAAGAACTTTACAGGCCCTTCACCCTGAACGGACACCCGATCATTTTCATGGACATAGTCTCCGCGGAGATGACAAAATATGCAGCCAACTCCATGCTTGCCACGAAGATCAGCTTCATGAATGATATTGCAAACCTCTGCGAAATCGTTGGCGCCGACATCAACATGGTCAGAAAAGGGATCGGTTCTGATTCCCGGATCGGCAACAAATTCATTTACCCTGGTGTAGGATACGGAGGATCATGCTTCCCGAAAGACGTGAAAGCGCTCATCCATACAGCAGATGATAACAAATACAGCCTCCGCGTGCTGAAAGCAGTTGAAGAAGTGAACGATGATCAGAAAGCGGTGCTCTTTAACAAGATGGTGAAGCATTACAAGGGAGACCTTGCAGGGAAGACGGTCGCAGTTTGGGGATTATCATTCAAACCTCAAACCGATGATATGCGTGAAGCGCCCTCTCTGGTGATCATTAAAAAGCTGCTCGACGCCGGTGTAAAAGTAAAAGCCTACGATCCTGTTGCCATCCACGAAACCCAGCGGGTACTCGGGGATAAAATTTACTATGCTCCCGATCAGTACGACGCGCTGATCGATGCCGACTGTCTCATGCTGGTCACAGAATGGCCCGAATTCAAATTCCCCAATTTCAACATCATCAAGAAACTGTTGAAAGACCTGGTGGTTTTTGACGGAAGGAACATCTATGAGATCGCAGAGATGAAACGCAAAGGGTTCGCCTATTACTGCATCGGGGTCGACACGACAAAATAGGCCCGCACCTTATAAAATTCAAACCTATGTTGAAGAAAAAAATTCTGGTCACCGGGGGCGCCGGATTCCTTGGATCCCATCTTTGTGAGCGACTGCTCAGGGAGGGCAATGAAGTCGTTTGTCTCGACAACTATTTTACCGGGCAGAAACAAAATGTGGTTCATCTTCTCAGTAATCCCTATTTTGAAGTGATCCGTCACGACGTCACTATGCCTTTCTATATCGAAGTTGACGAGATCTACAACCTGGCCTGTCCGGCCTCCCCGATTCACTACCAGTTCAATGCCATTAAAACGGTAAAAACTTCGGTGATGGGGGCCATCAACATGCTCGGACTTGCAAAGCGCATCAAGGCCCGGATTCTGCAGGCATCGACCAGCGAGGTATACGGCGATCCTGAGGTACATCCGCAGGTGGAAACTTACTGGGGTCATGTAAATCCCATCGGGATCCGGTCCTGTTACGACGAAGGCAAACGCATCGCCGAAACGCTGTTCATCAATTACCACCAGCAAAACAATGTCCGAATCAAGATCATGCGGATTTTCAACACTTACGGGCCGCGCATGCATCCTAACGACGGCCGTGTGGTCTCTAATTTCATTGTCCAGGCGCTGAAAGGTGAAAATATCACCATGTATGGCGACGGACTGCAGTCCAGGAGTTTCTGTTACGTGGACGACCTGCTGGAGGGAATGATCCGGTTGATGAATTCCAGGGAGGAGTTCACCGGGCCGGTCAACATTGGAAATCCGAATGAATTCACGATGCTCGAACTGGCCGAAAAGGTAATAAAATTCACCGGTTCCACATCAAAGATTATCCACATGCCACTTCCGGCCGATGATCCCACCCAGCGCCAGCCCAATATCACGCTGGCGAAAAATGAGCTGGGATGGGAGCCGAAAATCATGCTCGATGAGGGTTTGATCAAAACCATTGATTATTTCAAATCCATCATCTGATAACCCCTTAACCTTTCCCCATGAAAATACTTGTTACCGGCTCTAACGGCCAGTTAGGCAATGAATTAAGATTACTGGCCCCATCCTGTCCTCACGATGTTTTCATCTTTACAGATGTTGCCGAACTGGATATCACCAGCGAGACCGATGTTGAACAGCTTGTTAAAGAAGAGCAGCCTGCCGTCATCATCAATTGCGCTGCATACACCGCGGTTGATAAGGCCGAGCAGGAAGACAACCTTGCCTTCCTGATCAATGCATCAGCCGTTGGAAACCTCGCCAGGGTGGCTTCCAGGCATAACGTCCTGCTGATACATATATCCACGGATTATGTTTTCGATGGTAAAGGCTACAAGCCCTATGTTGAAGACGATCCGACCAACCCGGTATCGCTCTATGCAAAGAGTAAACATGCCGGGGAGCAGCAGGTCCAATCCTATGCCAGCCAGGCCATCATCATACGGACCTCATGGCTCTATTCTGAGTTTGGCAACAATTTCGTCAAAACAATGATGA
Organism: uncultured Bacteroidales bacterium; assembly: GCA_903828645.1. GTDB lineage: Bacteria > Bacteroidota > Bacteroidia > Bacteroidales > FEN-979 > CAIVAT01. The sequence continues at coordinate 26,205 of CAIKNA010000262.1, read as the reverse complement.
AATACGGGAAAGAACGAGGACAACTGAATGTCGTTTTCGACCAGACCGGAACACCAACCTACGCCCGTGACCTTGCAAAGACGATCCTCGACATTATCCAAAAACAACCGGTCTTCAGCGGTGTTGAAGTCTTTCATTTCTCAAATGAAGGCGTTACAAGCTGGTACGATTTTGCAAAGGCCATCATCGAGTTCAGCGGGATAACCTGTAAAATCAATCCGATCGAAACTAAAGACTATCCGCTGCCAGCAGTGCGGCCCTTTTACAGTGTATTCAACAAATCAAAAATTAAACAACGGTTTCAAACAGAAATCCCTTACTGGAGAGACAGTTTGAAGGAGTGTTTGGGGAGGATTAACCAATAATTTACGATTTACGATTTACGATTTACGATTTTGGATCTACTAAGGAAATAAGAATCACAGATATGGAAAATGACAAGTTGGTTTTGGAGCGTGCAGGAGTTTGGCTTACGGGGAGTTTTGACAAGGAGACAAAAGCTGCGGTAAAAAATCTGATTGAAACAAACCCCGTGGAGCTTACAGATGCCTTTTACCGGGACCTTGAATTCGGAACCGGAGGCTTGAGGGGAATCATGGGTGTCGGAACCAATCGCATGAACAAGTATACAGTCGGGATGGCCACCCAGGGTCTTGCCAATTATCTGATAACGATGTTCCCGGCATTGAATCCCATTAAAATGGCTATTTCGTACGACAGCCGGAACAACAGCAAATATTTTGCGCAAATCGTCGCAGAGGTACTTTCAGCCAACGGGTTTAAAGTTTTCCTTTTTGACGACCTCCGACCCACTCCCGAGCTTTCCTTTGCCATCAGGCAATTGGGATGCCAGAGTGGCGTGATGGTAACAGCATCACACAACCCCCGCGAATACAACGGGTACAAAGCCTACTGGGACGACGGAGCCCAGATGATCGCACCGCATGATGTGAATGTGATCAGGGAGGTAGAGAAAATCACCTCCATCGACGCAGTTAAATGGACAGGGGTGCCCGAAAACATCATCAGCATCGGCGCAGAGATCGACAAGGAATATCTTGACCGGGTACAGGCACTTTCACTCTCCCCCGAAACCATCATGCGCCAGAAAGACCTTAAAATCGTCTATACGCCGTTGCATGGTTGCGGCAGGAAACTGGTACCGGAAATCCTTTCCCGGTTTGGATTTGAAAACATCCACATGGTCAAGGAACAGGCGATTGCCGATGGAAACTTCCCAACGGTTCATTCGCCAAATCCCGAAGAACATGACGCACTGGATATGGCCATCAAACTGGCCGAGGAAATTCATGCCGACCTGGTCATGGCTACTGATCCTGATGCCGACCGGGTGGGGATCGCCATCAGGGATCATAACAAAGAGATGGTCCTTCTCAATGGAAACCAAACCGCGGCCATCCTCTTTTATTATATCCTCAGCCGCTGGAAAGAGCTCGGCAAACTGCGGGGCAATGAATTCATTGTTTCAACCATTGTAACCACCAAACTCCTCTCCGAAATTGCCAGGTCATTCGGCGTCGAATATTTCGAATGCCTCACCGGGTTTAAATTCATTGCGGATGTGATCAGGCGGCACGAAGGAACCAGGAAATACATCGTAGGCGGAGAAGAGAGCTACGGCTACCTGATCGGTGATTTCGTACGTGACAAAGATGCCATAAGCGCATGCGCATTGATTGCTGAAACTGCAGCATGGATGGCCGATGAGGGAAAGTCGTTGTTTGACCTGCTGACAGAAATTTATCAGAAATATGGTTTCTATAAGGAAGGGCTTATCTCCGTAACACGAAAGGGAAAGAGCGGTGCCGAAGAGATCCAGCAAATGATGGTGGACTATCGCAACGCTCCACCACTGTCTATCAATAACTCAACGGTTGTTACAATCAAAGATTACGTGCTTCTCATCGAAAAGGAGGTTGCAACGGGTCTTGAAAAACCGATAAACCTTCCAAAATCCAACGTCCTTCAGTTTGTTCTCCGCGACGGGAGCATCATCAGCGTGCGCCCCTCGGGAACGGAACCAAAAATAAAATTCTACTTCGGGGTACGCGAAAAACTCACAAATATTGGAGAGTTTGACAATACATCTCATCGCCTGGATGAAAAAATTGCGGGAATCATCGCTTCGATGAAACTGAGATAAATGTTTTCCAAAAGGTTTGTTATTCGTTGTTTTGATTTTCCAAACCTGATTTTTTTCAGATTAGCCTTCATTCTTTTTGCGGGATTCCTGCTGAACAATCCTGTCGCTTGCGGCAATGGACTCCGTGGTAATGATCCTGATGAACTTCACCATAAGCCTGATACGGTATTTATTCACAAAGGCCGCTACCTGCTCTCAAAAAACACGTCGATCACCATTCCACGCGACACCTTTTATCTTATTCCGCCACTTAAAAGGAGTGACAAGGAAGCGGGTGCTTATCAGAATTCACAAATTTTTTATGATACAGTTTATAAAAAGTTTTCACATAATAAATTAACACAGTTACTTTATTATCTTGCATTTACAGCTCCAAAACAATCCGTATTGCCAGAAAACGCGCAGGTTGTGGCAAGCGCCGGTCCATTTGAACAGTTTCATGATAAGATCATCCGGGCGATCGACATCAGGGTTCTGCCTCCGATGGGGACCACAGTTTATGATACGGGAAGAATTGCGGTGACAGGGATCGGGAAAGCACTCAACAGCGTTCATATCAACACCCGGAAATACGTGATCAGGAGAAACCTGCTTTTTAAAAAAGGGGACCGCGTAATTCCTTCGGTACTGGCGGATAATGAACGGTTGCTGAGAAACATTTCTGCCATTGAAAACGTCAGGATCATTGTTGTACCAGCATGCCCTGGCAGTGATTCTGTTGACCTTCTGGTTGTTACAAAAGACGTATGGTCCATCGGGATTGATGTTCCTTTGATCACCGCACAACAGGTGAGGTTCAGAATCTATGACGCAAATTTCCTGGGCCTGGGCGACAGGCTCACAACAAACATGTCGCTGGGGTTATATCGCGCCCCGTTTTTCATGTTCGAAGGATTGTCCTATACCTTCTCAAACATTGGCGGTTCAATGATCAATGCTACCATCGATTATGCCACCGACCATATCGGGAACATGACCATGCTTTTAAGATTTGACAGGGTCTTCCTGACCAACCTGACGAAATGGGCGGGGGGGGCCTACACATCTGGAAACGCAAATGTCAATGAATTGCCAAACCTGAATAATATCAAATACTGGTATAACTCCGAAGGACTCTGGCTGGGGAGGGCATTTCTGCTGAAAAAGCAAAAGGAGACATCGCGTGCCGTGATTGCCCAGGCTGTTTACCGGCTGCATTATACCTCCCGGCCGTTTGAAACAATTGATTCAAACAGCAGCTATTATAACCGTCTGCAAGTTCTTACAACCTTTTCTGTTTCGAGAAACAACTACTACCTGACTGATTTTGTCCTGGATTTTGGAAAAACGGAAGACCTGCCCTATGGACACCTGTTTCAATTGACCGCCGGGCCTGATCAAAGTGATTTTTATACCCGGCTTTATTCAGGTGTCAATCTTTCAATGGGAAATTTTTTTGAAAAAATCGGGTACATTTCCGCTTATGTGAAATTTGGCGGATTTTTAAACCATTCCTCGTTCGAGGATGCTGTGGTTAAATTCAACCTACAGTATTTCACCCCGCTTCTTAAATCGCATGACAAAAGATACAAATTCAGAACATTTTGCTCTGCCGACTACCGGTATGCCTTCAACTCCCGGTCAAATAACCGTGATGGTTATGACGCAAACCTGGATTTTAAAATAGATAAAATAAACAATGCAGACTATTTCAGCGGGGTGAAAGTTATTTCAGGGAAACTTTCGGCGGTGTGTTATACCCCGTGGTATTTCTACGGGTTCTGTTTTGCCGGAAGGGTCGAATTACAAACCGGCCTGGTAGCTAAAAAAAACCAACCATTGTTTAAAACACCAGTTTTCAGCAGCATGGGTTTCAGTCTCATCATTAAAAATGACAACCTTATTTTTCCTGCATTCCTGCTCTCTGCATATTATTATCCTTCAAATGCCGGGAATGACAGGCAATTGCAATTCATGATAAATTCCGATTTGCACATTCATTATTATGACTTCAATGTAACAGCACCACATGAAGAAAATCTTTCGAACTGATCGTCGGAAAAACCGTAGTTTTACAGCCAATAAAAAAAACAGGATGAGTGATGAGATTATCAATCCGGGCGACGACCCGGTATATTCCAGGAAAGTGCTTGAAATGCTCACAGTAGCCAATGAATTCTGTCTTTTTATGGAAAAGGCGGAACAATATTCGGTGGAAGAATTGCTGAATTTTCTTCAGAAAGTGTCGCCGCTGATCTATTTAAAAAGTGCACTCCTGCCCGACATCGAAGTGGAAGATGACGACGCCGTGGAACATTATGTGAGTGAAGAACAATGGGAAGCGATGTTCAATGTTCTGTACAATAAATTTGGCGAAAAGGATCAATTTTATTTTGTCGATCATCATGAGAAAAGCCATAATGACCCTGTAAAGGGAAGCCTTGCCGAATCGTTTACCGACATTTACCAGGATTTAAAGGACTTCCTCCTTCTGTACCAGAAACCCCTGAAAGCCTTCAAGGAAAACGCCGTTAAGGAGTGCGGGCATCTGTTTGAAACGCGATACGGCTACCGGCTGATCAATGCCCAGTTGGCCATCCATTGCATCCTGTACCCTCAGGAGAGCGACATTATTTTCTGACATCCAGCCTGTTGAGTCCTTCGATGGCCTTATCGTAGTTCACCTTGATTTTCAGCGACTTTTGATAGTCCTCGTAAGCTTTCTTTCGATCTCCCGCCAGTTCATAGGCATATCCCCGGTTGAAATAGGCTTCAAAGTAGTTTGGATCCTTTTTAATTGATTCTGTGAAAAACAGGGCGGCTTTTTGAAAGTCTTTGAGATATACCAGGTAAATATATCCCTGGTTATATGATGCTTCACGAAAGGCTGTATCCGTTTTTGCCAGGATTTGATAGGTTGCAATTGCCTTGTCATATTTCCCGGTCTCCTGGTAATGCAATCCAAGCATATAAAGGGCCTCCCTGCTCTTAGGACGGATGTTCAATGCATCTTTCAGATATAACTCTGCCATCGGGTCTTTCTTTACGGCATACAATTCGCCTAGCTGAACGTAGGCATCATAGTATTCCTGGTTTTTATCCACTGCCTGCTTGAGGTCGTCAACCGCATGGATGGTGTCTCCCTGTTCAAGCAGGGCAATGGCCCGGGTAAAATAGGCCGGGGCATTCCCATTGTCGATGGCCAGCAATTGCTTCACGGTGAGATAACAGTTTTTATAATCCTTGATGATCAGGTAAAGTTTAGCAAGTTTTAAAAGGGCATCGACATCCCCCGGGTTTTTGCTGATCGCCTTGTCAAGCGCATCCTTGCTGTCCTGGGGTTTACCCATCAACAGGTAGATATCCGAAAGCGTCACATAGGATGATGATTTGCTGCCATCAATCGATATTGCTTTGCGAACATCACTCAGCGCTTTGTCGAACTGGTGATCCAGCAGGTAAAATTTCGCCCTTTTGTTATAAAGGTCCGGGTTGGTAATATCCGCCTCGATCTTCTGATTCAGAATTTCGAGTTTTAAACGTGTTGTATCGTTGTCCTGCCTTTGCCTGCCGGCAGTATCTCCGCCGCTGTGGCAGGAGCAAAATGCCAACAGGCAAAGGACCAGGCAACCGGTGAAGTTTCTCATTTTATCAGACGTGTGTATTTAAAACTTCCCTGATTTTTCCTTCCAGTTCGTCAGCAAGTTCAGGATTGTCCTGCAGGATCTTTTTCACGGCATCACGGCCCTGTCCGAGCTTGGTATCCCCGTAGCTGAACCAGGATCCGCTTTTCTTGATCACGTTAAACTCGGTGGCCAGGTCAATGATTTCGAAAGCCCTGGAAATTCCTTCACCGAAAATGATGTCAAATTCAGCCTTGCGGAATGGCGGGGCGACCTTGTTCTTTACCACCTTGACTTTCACATGGTTTCCGACCACTTCATCCCCTTCCTTCAACTGGGTCTGGCGGCGGATATCAAGTCGCACCGAGGCATAAAACTTTAACGCATTTCCTCCCGTGGTTGTTTCAGGATTGCCAAACATAACACCGATTTTTTCCCGAAGCTGGTTGATAAAAATACAGCATGTTGCGGTTTTACTGATCGTTGCTGTCAACTTCCGGAGCGCCTGCGACATCAACCTTGCCTGCAACCCCATTTTTGAATCGCCCATCTCCCCTTCGATTTCACTTTTAGGGGTGAGGGCTGCAACGGAGTCGATCACAATGATGTCTATTGCACCTGAGCGGATCAGGTTTTCGGTAATTTCAAGCGCCTGTTCGCCGTTATCAGGTTGCGAGACCAGCAGGTTTTCGACATCCACACCAAGCTTATGTGCGTAGAACCTGTCAAATGCATGCTCCGCATCAATGAAAGCAGCGATACCACCTGCTTTTTGCGATTCGGCAATGGCATGCAATGCCAGGGTTGTCTTTCCCGACGATTCAGGGCCATAGATTTCAATCACACGGCCTTTTGGCAGGCCACCTATTCCCAATGCGGCGTCAAGTCCGATTGATCCGGTGGAAATTACGTCAACTGCCTCGATGGCATTGTCGCCAAGACGCATGATGGTGCCTTTCCCGTAAGTTTTCTCAAGCTTGTCCAGCGTAAGCTGCAAAGCTTTCATCTTTTCCTTGTTCACTTCATTTGCCATGGTTCGTTCCTCCTTTTAGATAAAGACGCACTGAAGTGCGTCATTTGTTTTGATACCCCGTTTCTTTCAGGATCTGGGCGGTATGGTTTTTCGTATCCACTTTTGTAAAGATATGAGATATCCTGCTAGCTTCGTCGATGATAAAAGTCATCCGGTTGATCCCTTCATACTCCTTTCCGTAAAGCTTCTTTTTCCCCCACACCCCATAATCCATAATGATCTTTTTTGCTTTATCGGAAATGAGGGCAAAAGGTAATACGTATTTTTCAGAAAAATTTTTGTGCGACTTTTCATCATCGGCACTTACCCCGAGTATTTTAAATCCTTTATCAATGAGAACCTGGTAGTTATCGCGTAAATTGCAGGCTTCTGCGGTGCAACCGGGGGTGTTGTCTTTTGGATAAAAATAGAGGATCACTTTGTGGCCTTTGAGGGCTCCGAGTGAAATTTTCTGGCCATGCTGGTCAAAAGAAACTATTTCGGGGGCGTTATCGCCAATGTTTAATAGTGCCATAATCAGGGTGATGAAAATTGAATTGCATCAAAAAAATCCGAATTCAAAATTAGAAATTATGAACGGAAAACTTCCCTGATTGAAGATTGAGTTATCAACAACTTTATGTTGCCTGATTCGTCAGGTAAAATTTGCAGAACGTCTTTAGCCCGCATTCCCCGCACTTCGGTTTGCGGGCCACGCATACATAACGGCCGTGAAGGATCAGCCAGTGATGGGCGATCGACCTCAAATTCCCGGGAATATGTTCTATCAGCTGCTGCTCTGCCTGCAACGGGTTTTTGGCATTGCTGGTCAGCCCGATGCGCGCAGACACGCGAAACACGTGGGTGTCGACGGCAATGACCTCCTTGTTATAAATCACGGAAGCAAGCACATTGGCGGTCTTTCTGCCGATGCCTGGAATTTTCTGCATTTCGTCAATATCCGGGGGCAATATCCCATTATAATTTTCGACCAGCGATTTTGCCATTCCAACCAGGTTCCTGGTTTTGTTGTTTGGATAGGAACAACTTTTTATCAACTCAAAAACCTTTGCCGGATCCGCTTCAGCCAATGAATGAACATCGGGAAAAACCTGAAAAAACGGGGGTGTGATGATGTTGACCCGCTTGTCTGTACATTGGGCTGAAAGAATCACGGCAACTGCCAGCTGGTATGGATCCCTGTAGCTGAGTTCGGTTTCTGCCACCGGCCGGTGCAGTTTGAAATAGTCAAGGAACAGCCTGAAACGTTCTTCTTTTCGCATGTGCAATAGTTTAAGCAAAAATGCGAAAAATCCGGGATTATTCAAGTAAGTTTGCATGCTTTGTAAGAAGAAACCATGGCTCAACATGAATTTGACCTGCTGATCGCAGGTGCGGGACCTGCCGGCTGCACCCTGGCGCTGAACATGGCAGCGCAAGGATTGACAATCGGAATCATCGAAAAAGAGACATTCCCAAGAAAAAAGATTTGCGGGGATGCCCTGAGCGGCAAGGTGCTGAGTGTTATGAAAAGGATCCCGGGGGATGTTTATGAGGAGTTCATCCGGGATGTCGAAAAAATTCCTTCCTGGGGCATTCGCTTCATCGCCCCGAGCAGCCAGGAGCTCGATGTTCCATTTTTACTGAACAGGAAACCGGAACATCCGCCGCCCGGTTATGTTTGCAAACGCGATGATTTTGATAATTTCATGTTTGCAAAGCTTCAGAACCATCCGAACATACACATTTTCCAGGGTGGGCATGTTTCGGAAGTGACCTCCCATCCGGAGGGGGTGGTGGTAAAAACGCAGGACCATGAATTCCGGGGAAAAGTCATTGCCGGGGCCGACGGGGTTCACTCTGTGGTCAGAAAATCCCTCCTGGGAACACGGGCGGATAAAAAGCATTTTTGTGTCGGGATCCGCGGCTACTTTGAAAACGTAACGGGCCTTCATCAGGAAAACTTTATTGAACTTATTTTTCTAAAGAGGCTTCTCCCCGGTTATTTCTGGATATTTCCCTCCACCGGAGGTCTCGTCAATGCAGGGTTTGGCATGATGCAGCCACGGATCATCCAACGCAGGGAGAACCTTTCATCTGTTTTTCAGGAACTGATTTCCAGCGATCCGCTGATAGCCCCCAGGTTCATCAATGCAAGACCCGTCGGCAAACCCGAGGCCCATACGCTGCCCATGGGAACCTATCATTTCTGCCGGTCGGGCAACAGGTTCCTCCTGCTAGGTGATGCTGCATTCCTTGTTGACCCTTTCAGTGGCGAAGGAATCGGCAATGCCATGGCCAGCAGCGAAATTGCTGCATCTGTCCTGAAAGGCAGCTTCAGCAGCAATGACTTCTCTGCCAAAAAATTTAAAGCCTATGACGCCCGCCTCGGGCAGCGATTTTCACAGGAATTCAGAACCATGTCGGTCATGCAGACCCTCGCCAGGTCATCGCATCTTTTCAACCTGGTTGTAAAAAAAGCGTGTAAAAACCAAGAGGTGGGTGAACTTCTTACAGCAATGTTTACCAGTGACCAGGCCAGAAAAAAACTCACCCGGCCGGGATTTTACCTTCGGTTGCTGTTCAGATAGGATGACCTGAAAAATTATTTACCCCGGAGGATGGTAACAGAACCCTTGGTGACCTCGTTTCCGAATTGCCCGGTGCACTTCAGGATAAAGAAATAGGTTCCGTCGGAAAGCCGGTCGCCGTCCCAGGCTTCACTTTTGTAATTCACCGTATCGAGCACTTTTCGCCCCCAGCGGTCAAAAACCAGCAACTCGTCCCCCAGGTATGCTTCCCGGTAGTCTCTCTTTCTGTCATCCTTTAACTGGATGGCAAAAAAATCGTTAATACCGTCCCCGTTGGGGGTAAAAAGATTGGGAATGTCTAGTTCGGCCACTTTAACTGTTACAATGTTGGTAACTGTTGTGTCGCAACCATTTAAATCCGTAAAACTCAACCCCACTGTAAAAGTTGCAGCTTTGCTGTATGTGTGCGATACCGGGTTCAGATTTGGGACTTTGATGGAGTCGCCGAAATTCCAGGTCCAGTTTGTGATATGCTTTTTCATGGAATCTGGAAAATTCACCTGTATGTTGGGGTTTGTGAGGTAAACTACGCTGTCGGGTTTGATTTCAAAGGTGACCTTTGGTGATTTTAAAACATCGACAAAATAAACACTGTCAATCGAACACCCCAATGAATCCGTGGCAGTAAAGGTTGAATGGCCGGGACAAAGGCCAAAGACAATGGTATCCTGTGAATGTCCCCCATTCCACACATAATTGTATGGTGGATAAATCAAGGATGGAGTTCCACCCGACACCCGTGCTTTGAACTGCCCCTTGCACACACCTGCGCACCCGAGCTGGTTATAACGGTACAGAGTATCGATGTACATCCGGGGATGCATGCGCAACACGGCATTGTTGCTTGTGTCAACACCCATGCCTGCGACCGAAATAATGCAGCGGTAAATACCGGTAGAACCGCTTTTCACATGTTTGATGGCATAAATAGAATCGGTGGCGCCCGAAATGTCAATGGAATTTTTTTGCCACTGGTAGGAAATTTTCGCTGTACCGGTGTTTTTGATGACGGGGGTGAATGCAACGCTGTCGCGGAAACAAACAATTGTATCAGCAGGTCTGACAACAATGGATACCTGGCTGATAGCAACGATGCTGCAGAAAAAAAACAGTACGAGGAGGAAATGTTTCATCTGGGATTTCAATACTGGCACAAAAATAAGAAATTCTTTGATTCCGGCCACTATAAGATAACGCTTCAATCACCATGCTTAGTATGACCGTTTGCCATCCCGGGAATGAAGCGTATAAATTCACTGGTTTTTCAGTAAAGATTGTTCGAGATCATGATCAGCGTACAGGCATGAACCACTTCCACTCCTGCCGAGGAGAGCCTTCCTGCAAACTCCGGGGATTCGGTGCCGGGGTTGAAAATCACCCGTTTGGGTTTCAGCCCGATAATATAGTCGTAATAGGCAGTGAGGTTCTTCGGACCGATATAAATGGTTATGGTGTGAATATCTTCAAATTTCGGGAATGGTTTTTCAATCCTTACCCCACTGATCTCCCCCTCCCTGAGACCAACCGCCACCACAGGGATATTGCCATATTTGAGCTTTCTCACAGCCATGTAAGAAAACCGCTCCGGATTTGTGCTGGCCCCAAGTACCAATGTTTTTTTTTTCACGTGCCTCCTGATTCGCCGAATCAGGCAAATGTAAATAAAAACAGCCAAAACGTCGGAAAAAATGCCATTGTTATGACACAATTTCATAAATGATAAGGCATCCAGGGTTTGGACGCAAATTTGAGCACACAGCAAATGAAACAATTAAACCGATCAACCCATGAACTTCAATAATTTCACCCTCAAGGCCCAGGAGGCTATTCAGAAAGCCCAGGAACTGGCAGCGGCTTTTCAGAACCAGTCTGTGGAAAACACACATTTACTCAAGGGGATCTTGTCTGTGGATGAAAATGTTATTCCCTATCTGCTGAAAAAGTTGAATGTGAATATCGATATCGTTGGGAAAGCGTTGGATAAAATGGTTGAATCTTTGCCAAAAGTGAGCGGCGGGGAACAATTTCTGTCGGGGGATGCCACAAAGGCTTTGCAGAAGGCTGTTACAGTTTCCAGGGGAATGAAGGATGATTTCGTATCCATTGAACATATGCTCCTCGGCATTATTTCCGTGAACGATCCTGCGGCACGGTTGCTTAAAGACAACGGGGTGACCGAACGTGACCTGCTCACTGCCATCGGGCAACTCAGGCAGGGCAGCAGCGTGAAAAGCCAGATGGCGGAAGAGAGTTACCATGCACTCAACAAATATGCAAGAAACCTGAACGACCTGGCACGCGAGGGAAAGCTCGATCCGGTTATCGGCCGTGATGAGGAGATCAGGAGAATTCTGCAGATCCTGTCGCGCCGTACCAAAAACAACCCGATCCTGATCGGGGAACCTGGTGTGGGAAAGACGGCAATCGCCGAAGGCCTTGCCCACCGGATTATTGACGGGGATGTTCCTGAAAACCTCAAAAGCAAGCAGATCTATTCCCTCGACATGGGGGCCCTGATTGCCGGGGCCAAATACAAAGGTGAATTCGAGGAAAGGCTGAAGAGCGTGGTCAAGGAAGTTATGGCCGCCGACGGTGAAATTATTTTATTTATTGATGAAATACATACCCTGGTTGGCGCGGGTGCCAGTGAAGGTGCGATGGATGCCGCGAATATCCTGAAACCTGCACTTGCACGCGGTGATTTGCGTGCCATAGGTGCAACGACCCTGAAAGAATTTCAGAAATATTTCGAAAAGGACAAGGCTCTCGAACGCCGTTTTCAACCGGTTATGGTCAATGAGCCCGACACGGTTGATGCCATCTCCATCCTTCGCGGGTTGAAGGAGCGGTATGAATCGCATCACCGGGTGAGAATAAAGGATGAAGCCATCATTGCAGCTGTGGAGCTTTCCCAACGCTATATCACCGACAGGTTCCTGCCCGACAAGGCGATTGACCTGGTTGATGAGGCAGCTTCGAAACTGCGGCTGGAGATCAATTCGGTGCCTGAAGAGCTGGAAAAAATCGAACGGAAAATCCGCCAGATGGAGATTGAACGGGAGGCCATAAAACGCGAAAATGATGAGGAACGGTTGAGGACACTGAGCGGAGAAATTGCAAATCTCAAGGATGAACAACAGGACCTGCGGGCAAGGTGGAAGTCTGAAAAAGAGTTGGTAGACACCATCCAATTGCGGAAAAATGAGATCGAAGCCTTTAAACTTGAGGCTGACCAGGCCAACCGAAGCGGCAACCTGGAAAAAGTCGCTGAAATAAGGTACGGGAAAATACCCCAGGCAGAAAAAGAGATCGAACGGTTGAAGGAAAAATTATCGGGGATACAAAAAGATTCACCCCTGGTGAACGAAGAGATCGGAACCGAAGAAATTGCAGCGATCGTATCCAGGTGGACCGGTATCCCTGTGAACCGCATGCTGCAGGGGGAGCGACAGAAACTGATGGAACTTGAAACCGAACTTCACATGCGGGTCGTGGGTCAGGACGAGGCGATCGGTGCAGTCGCAGATGCCATTCGCCGCAGCCGGGCCGGACTCCAGGATACAAGGCGGCCGATCGGTTCGTTTATTTTCCTGGGAACAACGGGTGTCGGAAAGACAGAACTTGCCAAGGCACTGGCCGAATTCCTTTTCAACAATGAAAACAACATGGTACGCATCGACATGTCGGAATACCAGGAACGGCATACGGTGTCGCGGCTCATCGGGGCTCCCCCGGGGTATGTTGGTTATGAGGAGAGCGGGCAGCTTACCGAGGCCATCAGGAGAAAGCCATACGCTGTTGTGCTGCTTGATGAAATTGAAAAGGCCCATCCAGATGTCTTCAACATCCTGCTGCAGGTGCTCGACGATGGCCGTTTGACCGACAATAAAGGCCGGACAGTCGACTTCAGGAATACGATCATCATCATGACTTCAAACATCGGTTCGCACATCATCCAGGAGAATATGGAACAGGTGACCGATAAAAACCGGGATGAAATGTTCAGCAAAACACGGGAGGAGGTATTCGCATTGCTCAAAAAGAGTATCCGGCCTGAATTCCTGAACCGTGTGGATGAGATCATCATGTTCAAACCACTTTCTCTGGCTGAAATTACACAGGTGGTTGAAATTCAGATAAATATTCTTAAAGGAATGCTTGAAAAGAACAACATTACCCTCACTGCAACACCTGCTGCAATCGCACAAATCGCCCGCCTGGGTTTTGATCCGCAATATGGGGCCAGGCCTATAAAAAGGGTGATTCAAAAGCAGGTGATGAATGAGCTTTCAAAAATGATCCTGGAAGGCAACCTTGACCGGGAGGCAGCGATCGAGATCGGCGTAAACGAGGGCCAGTTGGTTTTCACCAACAAGTAGCCCTTATTTGGCAGGCGGGTCCACTTTAAGCAGTTTCCCGTGGTCATAAAACTCTTTCCTGGAGACGGCACCCTTCTCCGTGTAATAGGTCCAGGTTCCTTCCTGGTGACCCTTGTTATACTGACCTTCAGTCATTTGTTTTCCCGAGCTGTAAAAAGTTTTAAAGGCCCCCTGTTTCTCACCACCTTTGAAGGCTCCGTGCAACTTCAGTTTCCCATCAAGGTAATATTGTTCCCAAACACCATCCCTGATGCCATTTTTATACATTTGAAGTTCCGACAGCCCTCCTTCCTGGAAATAGACCCGTGAGGCTCCTTCGATTACACCCGCGACATAGGTCTCCTCGGAAACCAGCGTGCCGCTCGATTCACTGAAGAACTGCCAGGTACTGTCTTTTTTTTCATTCAGGTAATTTCCTGCTGCCATTTTCCGGCCATCGGGAAAGTAGGAGAGTGTCACCGCCTTTTTTCCATCGTTTGAAACCACCGACAAAGTTTTCAGTTTGCCATCGGGATAGTAGTAACGAAACTCTCCGACCGGTACTCCGTCTTTGAACCGCCCTGTGTAAACAACCCTCCCGGCTGAGTCTGCTTTACGCCAATTGCCTTGCCGGTGTCCCCTGCTGTCTGTCACATTCAGGGTATCCTGGGCCGGGAGGAGGGATGAAAAAAATGTCAATAAGAGGAGGATGGAAATTCGGGACATTATTCGTGAAAATTGGTTTTTTATCACAATTATTGGGTAAATTTACAACATTCAGCTGAAGTACTTTATTTTTACACATCAAAGGAGCCTTTCCGGAAATGTGACATATAAAAAATCTATTCTGCCAAACACTGGTTTCCATGCAATCATATCCTTCCAAACTTCTTGAACAGGCGGTCAATGAGCTGGCCAAACTACCTGGGATCGGTCGAAAAACCGCCCTGCGCATGGCGTTGCATTTGCTTAAGCGAAACGTCCAGGAGGTTGAATCATTGGGAACCGCGGTAATTAAAATGCGGAATGATATTATTTATTGTACCGAATGCCATAATATTTCCGACCAGGAGCTTTGCGCCATCTGCGCAAGCCCGAAACGCGACCACGCTCTCATCTGCGTTGTGGAAGACATCCGCGATGTGATGGCCATTGAGAATACAGGTCAGTTCAGCGGTGTGTATCATGTTCTGGGAGGGATCATATCCCCGATGGATGGAATCGGTCCACGCGATCTTCACATCGAAGCCCTTATCAGCCGGGTGGAAACCGGTAAAATCGTTGAAATAATCCTCGCGCTGCCGACGACCATTGAAGGGGATACGACGAACTTTTACCTTTTCAGGAAACTGGCAGAATTCAATCTCAAACTTACAACCATTGCCCGTGGAGTTTCAATCGGCGACGAACTTGAACACACCGACGAAGTAACCCTCGGTCGCTCCATTCTGAACCGGACCCCATATGAGTCGGGGTTAAAGCAATAAAATTTCCTTACTCTACTTTCTTTATCGATCCTGCTCCGGAAACACTCTGATCGATTTCGGCCGGCGATCCTTTGTACTTGACACTGCCTGCCCCTGAAATTTCAGCATGTATCTTTTTTGAAACATTCACCTGGGCATTACCGGCACCACTGATATCGATGTCGTAACTTTCGGCAAGGAGGTCATAACCAAATATGTCGGACGCTCCGGAAAGCTCCATGCTCACATCCGTCGCAGAACCAGAGAACCTTATCTTGCTGGCGCCGCTGCATTCCAGTTTCAGTTTCGTCACTGCAATCTCAAGTTTCGAATCGGTTGCCCCCGATGCCTCAATGCTGAGTTCCGGGACATTTATCCGGCCATCGGTCCTGATATCTACAGCACCGCTTGTTTCAATGCGTTTCAGCTCCTTCACGGTGATGTAAACCTTCATCACCGTAACATGGCTTACCGGCTTTTTTGTTTCGATTTTAAGGATCCCGCCAACAACATCGGTGCGGATAAGTGGAAGCAGGTTGGCGTCAGACTCTATGATTACCTCTTCGGTTGCACCTTGTTTCATGACAATATCAAATGCACCGGATACTTCAATTCCGTTGAAAGAACCGGTTTTGCGGGTCTCTTTCAATACGTTCCCGTCGCCATGAACTCCAAATTCGTTGCATGCTGCGAACAGACTCGACAGCCCCAGGAACAGGCTGATTAACATGAATGCCGAAAAGAATCTTGTTGTTTTCATAGAATAATTTTTAATTTATTTGACGTGATTATCTGATTTGGTTACAACTATTTGCATTTTGAATTTTGATTTTGCATTTTGCAATTATTTAAGGCTAACATTCCCATACTCACTGTTTATAACAACCTTGCTCACCGGCGAATCACTTCCCCCAACCGTTCCCTTATATGAATTTGCCGTAGGAGTCGTTGACCTGTAGGAAAATTTTGCTTTTTCCGCAGGATAATCAAGTTCACAATATTTAAGTTCAGCTTCCAGGCTGTATTTTGCCTGCCCGCTCAACCCTATCGATACATCGCCATATTTGTTCCGGATGTTCACAGAGGTGAAATCTGCCGGCATTTCATGCACCTCAAAGCTACCGTACTGAATGTCAAGGTTAAGACTTTGCCCGATACGTTGTATATCTATGTCTGAGAATTTGCCCCGGCTCTCCACTGCCGATGAATTTTCCATATTGAGGTTACCCCCTTCGAATACCATGTTGAGTGCGATGATTTTTTGGGCATCCAGGTTTGAATATTTGGAATCGAGACGCAAACTGCCGGCATAATCGAGGCTCATTTCTGAATATTTCAATGTCATTACAGCTCCTTTGATCCAATTGACCCTGGCTTTGCTGAATTTAATTTCCAGCAGGTTGTCGGAGTTTCCGAGCTTTTTTGCCTCCAGGTTGCCATACCCCAGGTTTATTCTTGCTTTGCCCTGGAGCTCGTTGATGAAGATATCCCCGAATTTGTTTGTAACATCCAGATTGGCAGTGACAGGCATGCTGATCATGTAATCAACCGAGAACCGGCCCCTGCCCGAGTTTTTTATTTCATTCATGTTCGTGATGGCACTGACTGATGACGGAGAGTCAGTAAAATCAACTGAAATCCTGGAAAACTTTTTATCAGCCTCCCCCTGGTCTGCTGCGGTAACTGTAATGGTCACCTCGATGGAAACCGAGTTCATCTCCCAGTTGGTGCAATGAACCTTCCCGAAACGGTTGTTCACGGTAAGCTGTACGTCGGGGGTTACAGTAAACTCCTTTTTGATCACTTTTGTAAATTCGCCGTGGGCCTTTGCCCCTTTAATACCGAGCAGGAGGATAAAACCCAGGATGAAGAGTGCTATTTTTAAAATGGTTTTCATGGCCGTTGGATTGACTGTTTGTTTTGATGAGATAGCTGTGTAATAATTGTATTGAGCATGGCTTCCTTTATTTGCTGATTCCGGATAATCGCATCGAGGATCCTTTCATTGCCAGGGTTTTCAGCAAGTGACTTTTTCAGTTCATTCGCGGTGGCATCGAGACCGGCAATTTCATGCAAGGCTGTGGCATTCAATGCAACAGCATCTTCCCGGGTTGCCGCCAGTTTACGAATGGTTGAAATTTGGGTATTTGTCTGGTTGTCATAATACTGATCAGCTTCCATGATTTCAACCGGCAATTCCGTCCCCTCTTTTCCACTGCCAAGCCGCTGTTTGATTTCACGGGTAGCATAATCGAAAACAAAAACACTGACGGTGATCAGTATGATGATCAATGCTGCAATTTTAAGCATCTGCGAGCGGCTATGCACTTCAGGTTTCAGTCCCTGTTGTTCATTTAACCGCTCCCCGAATCTCCTGAAATGACCCGGCTCAGGTTCAGGGGAATCAAATTCGTCAAGGTGATTCTTAATATAACTTTCCAGGTTTGGCATGATTAATTTGCGCTAAATACATTTATAAAACAGGGTTTACCGAGCAACTCCAGCAATTTTTGGCGCGCGCGGGAATAGCGTGTGCGCGAGAGCTGGTTTGAAATATTCAAAATCTGTGAAATCTCCTCATGGTCATATCCTTCAATTAAAAAGAGCGATAGCACAACCCTGTAGTCGTCAGGAAGTTCTGCAATAGCCCGCCTGACTTCCGCAACCTGAAATTGAATCACCTCATCCCTGTTTTCTTCACAGGAATCGGTCAGATCAAATTCCAGTTCATCCAGGGAAACCATCTCCTTTTTCCTGCGAAGAAAGTCGAGGGAACGGTTGACAACAATCCGCTTGAGCCAGGAACCAAAACTGCCTTCTCCTGTATAGGTACCGAGCAGGCGGAACGCATCCAGGAATGATTCCTGCATGATATCCTCGGCTTCGGCAGTGTCGTTCACGATTCTAAGGCTGGTGTTGTACATGGCTTTATAGTACCGTTTGTAGATTTCAAATTGGGCATTCCGGTCCCCTGTCAGGCAGGCATCGATCAGGTCTTGATGAATATTGATGTATTTACCTTCCAATTCCCCGGATTTTAGACAATGGACTGCTCGTTTTTTGAAATGTTACAGATTCGGGATAAAAAAAATCGCGCCCCTTCCCGATCCCCCAGTTGGGGAGGAATGATCATGACGAAAATACAACGTTTTTGGTAACTAATACCAATCGACTACCTTTGCACTACCTTGAAAAAAATTCACATACCAGTCTATTTTTATCCGTTGGCGGCGATGGTCTTCTGGGGACTGTCATTTATCTGGAGTTCACTCCTGCTTAAATCCTACCAACCGGTTACCCTCATTTTTATCCGTTTGATCATCTCCTCAGTTCTGTTGTTCTCCCTGATTTTCCTGCTGGGCAAAAATGAAAAGGTGGAACGGAAAGATTACAAACTGATCCTGTTGAGTGCCCTCTTTAACCCATTCCTCTATTTCCTGGGCGAAAATTACGGGTTAAAATACTCCTCTCCTACCATTGCAGCGGTTATCATTGCCACCATTCCCGTTTTTTCCCCGGTGATCGGATATATCAGCTTCAGGGAAAAACTCACACCAATCAATTTCGTCGGCATCGCTGTCTCCTTTGCAGGAGTCATTCTTATGCTGATTACCCGTGATCTCTCTCTGGCAGCCGATATCAAGGGGGTCATTTTCCTGTTTGGAGCTGTATTTGCAGCGCTTTTATACACGGTAACGCTTCGTAAACTCACCATGAAATATTCCGCACTCATGCTGGTTGCCAGTCAAAACCTGATCGGGATCTTTCTTTTCCTGCCATTCTTCCTGCTATTTGAAGCAAAGTCGGCTATTGCAGTTCCCCTGACCCGCGAGATTGTCACCTCGATGCTTCTCCTTGCCGTGCTTGCCTCTTCCGTTTCGTTTGTATTTTTTGCCCATTCGGTGAAACTCCTTGGCATCAGCAAATCGAATATATTCTCCAACCTTATCCCGGTATTTACGGCAATTTTCTCATACTTACTTATTTCCGAGTCTTTTACATTTCAGAAAATTGCCGGTATTGCGCTGGTAATCGGCGGTGTTTACCTCTCTGAGCGAACCAGGAGACCGGGATAAACTGGTGTATTTTCAGTACCTTTGCCATTAAACAATCTGATTATGATTTTCAGGCCTGAAAAATTAAAGATTAAAGATCAGCGGATGACTCCCTTTATTGATTCGGATGAATTATGGGGGTATCTCAATACTGCACCCGCAACCAAGGCACAGGTGAGGGAGGTTATCGCCAAATCGCTGGATAAACAGCGTTTGACCCTCGCTGAAACTGCTACATTGATCAATGCAACAGATCCTGACCTGATTGAAGAAATAAAACAGGGAGCACGGACGCTGAAGGAAAAAGTATATGGCCAGCGCATTGTACTGTTTGCCCCGCTGTATATCGGGAACCACTGCACCAACAATTGTGCATACTGCGGATTCAAAGCATCGAACAAGAAGATTAAAAGGGTCACCCTCGACCATGACGACCTGGTTGCACAAGTGAAAGCCCTTGAAAACACAGGTCAGAAGAGGCTTATCCTGGTATACGGGGAACATCCCGGATATGATGCGGATTTCATTGCCGAATCGGTCAGGACTGTTTACTCGGTTAAGAGCGGTCCGGGTGAGATCAGGCGGGTAAATATCAATGCGGCGCCCATGGACATTGATGGTTTCCGAATTATTAAGGATTCCAAAATCGGGACCTACCAGATTTTCCAGGAAACCTATCACCGGGATACTTATGCAAAGGTTCACCTGGGCGGAAAGAAAAGAGACTTTGACTGGCGGCTCACAGGGCTTGACCGCGCGCAGGAAGCCGGGATCGACGATGTCGGCATCGGGGCACTCTTCGGCCTTTACGACTGGCGGTTTGAAGTTCTCGGGCTTGTGAGGCATACGAACCATTTTGAAGCCGTGTACAATGTCGGTCCGCATACCATCTCGTTTCCCCGGATACAGTATGCATCTGAACTGAATATAGACCAGTCGCACATGGTAAGCGATGCGGAATTCACACGGCTCGTGGCCATTCTTCGCCTTGCGGTTCCCTATACAGGCCTTATCCTCACCGCAAGGGAGAGTGCGGCCGTACGCGATGAAATCATGCAATTCGGTGTGTCGCAGATCGACGGAGGCACCAACATTGAAATGGGAGGGTATTCGAAAAGAAAAGAAAACGAAGACCAGGATATCGACCTTGAACAGTTCCAGATCAATGATAACCGGAGCCTGAATGAGATCATGGACGACCTGATCGAACACAGGTATATCCCCTCGTTTTGCACTGCCTGCTACCGCCTGGGCAGAACCGGCGAACACTTTATGGAATTTTCCGTTCCGGGGTTTATCAAACGCTTTTGCCAGCCCAATGCTTTGATGACCCTGGCTGAATACCTTGAAGATTATGCACCGGCAGAGACAAAAGTCAAAGGATATGAACTAATCAGGGAGAAGCTGGATGAAATCGAAGATGAATCATTCAAAACAACCCTGACAGGCAAGATCGAACAGATCAAAAATGGCACAAGGGACCTCTATTTCTGAAACCAACAGTTATGAAAGAACTCAGAATCATCGGTTTACTTATCACCGACCGCATCAAGGAAGCAGGGCAGATGCAAATGGCACTTACAAAATATGCCCATGTCATCAAATCAAGGCTGGGATTTCATGAAGTCTCAGAAGAGGTGTGCAGCCGGGTAGGCGTGGTCATTCTGCAACTTGCAGGCAGCATGGAAGAGTGTAAAAAACTTGAAGATGAACTTGCCCTGATCGGGGGTTTGGAGATTCAGCGGATGGTTTTCACCGTTTAAATCCGTTTTAATGAGCGGCCGTTCAGGGAAAAATTTAAAAAAGGAATTCGAGGAGTTCTTTATGATCTCCTCGTTGCCGGCCATGCGCATCGGGCTCTTTCTTACCCTTGCCATGTTCTCCTGCTTTGCCCTGTTCAACATCTTTTTTTTTCCGGGTTCACCCGAACAGCTATATTATAACCGTTTCTGGATCATCTCCCCGATCATGATCCTGTCGGTTATTGTGACTTACATCAAACCCCTCCACAAATGGCTTCATGTAATTTACATCATCCTGAACCTGCTTATCTGCCTCGCAGTCTGTTATGTTGGCTTGTTCTCCAACTTTTCGGAAAAAGGGTCTGAGTATTATTTTGCCTGGGTGATGCTCGTTGTGATCGGTTTTTTTGTTTTTTACAAGATGCCCTTCAGCAGCGTTGTCGTCATCGGCCTGATCCAGATTGCCGCTTTTTCTGTCGCAAATATCCTTAACCTGAATTTTCAACAACGCCCGTTTTTCTATTTCAACAATCTTTTCTTTGTCATCGCCATCTATTCCATTGGTTTCATGATGGCCTACATGTTCAGAAGCCTGAACTGGAAAAATTTTTTACATCAGAAGGCCCTGTCAAAAAACAATTTGCAACTGCTTGGGGAGATCAACGAACGCAAACAGGCCGTGGAGGCCTTTCAAAGATCAGAAATTCAATATCATAACACACTCGATTCAATTCCCGACTGGATCTATGTAGTCGACCGCCAGTTCCGCATTGTGATCATCAATTCTGCAATGAAAGAGAGTCATATCAGTCATGATATGGCCGTGGAGGTAGTGGGAAAACTCATCACGGAAGTATATCCGTTTATGACTGAGGTAACTATAGGTGAACTTCAGCATGTATTTGATCATGGCGCCATGCTGGTCACCGAGCAGAAGATGCCCCTCATGAACCGGGAAATCCATGCTGAAATCCGCAGGGTTCCCATCTACAAAGACCATGAAGTGATACAGGTAATGACCATTCTTCGCGACAGGTCGAAAGAGAAAGAGGTTGAAGAGCTGAAGCAGAAGAATGCGGAACAAAAGGAGATCATGTTGCGTGAAATCCATCACCGCGTCAAGAATAACCTTGCCATTGTAATCAGCCTGCTCAACCTTCAACTCCGGAATAATACGGATCCGGAGTTGCGCCGGATCATTCGCGATATAGAATTGAGGATCCGTTCGATGGCCCTGATTCATGAACACCTTTACAGGTCGGAAAACCTGGCCCACATACCCCTTGCTGCTTACCTGCATTCCCTGGCAACCATCATCACCGGAACTTTCAGCGGGCACAGGGTAAACCTTGTTACAATGCTCGATCCCACGGATGTGAGCATTGAAACAGCACTGCCGCTGGGGCTGATCGCCAATGAATTGCTGACCAATGCATTCAAATATGCCTTTCCCAACAACCGGGAGGGTGAAATCCAGGTCAATCTGCGCAAAGATGAGGAAGACACCTTTGCACTGATGATCGGGGACAATGGCATCGGATTGCCCGCCTCATTTTCCCTGGATTCCGAAAAATCACTGGGCATGTTTATCGTCAGGCTGCTGGTTGAACAACTTGACGGTAAAATTGAGATATCCCGTCTTAACGGCACAACCTTTACCGTTCGTTTCCGGAATTTAATATCAAAAAACAAGATATCCCTTTGAATTAACACCATGAAAGAGATCTGGATTCTAGGTATTCACATCACCGACAGGGTGTCGGAAGTTTCAGATGTTCAGGCGATCCTGACAAAGTTTGGATGCACCATCAAAACACGGCTCGGACTCCACGAAGTCAAAGACGACTTTTGCGCCCGCAGCGGGCTGATCATCCTCGAACTAACCGGCAACCGCGAAGAGTTTGTCAAACTGGAAAAAGCGCTTCTGCAGGTCGCGGGACTGGAAGTTAAGAAGATGGTGTTTGAAGAATAAAACGTGACGGGTGACACGTGACACGTGACGCGTGACGGGTGACACTTCAATCGTCAATCGTCAATCGTAAATCGTAAATCGTAAATCGTAAATCGTTTTACACCAACGTCACTCTGGTTCCGCCATTGTCGATACCCAGCATTGTGGTTTTTGTAATGATGGTGTCCTTGCCGGAGTGTTCCACAAAGTGAATGGCTGCGCGGACTTTCGGTCCCATGCTGCCATCGGGGAACTGGCCCTCTTCGAGGTAACGTTTGGCTTCGGCAATGGTCATCCGGTCAAGTGATTTTTCCTGCGGGGTGTTGTAGTTGATGCAGACCTTGGGAACATCGGTAAGGATAAAAAACTTATCGGCATTGATTTGCGATGCCAGCAGCGCAGATGCAAGGTCCTTGTCGATCACCGCATCGATCCCCTGCAACTTGTTCGGTTCAACATAAAAAACAGGAATTCCTCCCCCCCCGACGGCAATGGCAATCTGGCCGCCGCGGGCAATCGATTCGATCGTTTTTTTATTGATGATCACAAGGGGTGTCGGGGAAGCGACAACTTTTCTCCAGCCGCGACCGCGCGGATCCTCTTTAAAAACCGACTGGGTATCTTTGGTCATCAGGTCGGCCTCCTCTTTTGAATAGTAGGGCCCCACCGGTTTTGTCGGTTTCAGAAATGCAGGGTCGTCCTTGTTCACCAGCACCTGGGTGGTGATGGTTATGATATCCCGCTCCATGTCATGGATTTCCAACACATTTTTCAATTGCTGTTCGATGATATAACCGATAAATCCCTGTGAATAGGCGACACAAATATCCAGTGGCATTTCGGGAATCCCGAACATTTTAAACCCTGCCGAGTTTGCAAGCATGATGTTGCCTACCTGCGGACCGTTGCCATGCGTGATCACAATGTTGTAATCGCGTTTAATAAGTTTTACGAGGCTTTCGGCAGTAGCATTAGCATTTGCCTCCTGCTCGTCAATGGTTCCTTTCTGATCTCCGCGTAAAAGGGCATTTCCTCCAAGAGCAACAACAGCAAGCTTTTTCATAGGTTTTTCGGTTTAGGCGGCAAAATTAGAAAATTTTTCTGATCTTTGAGTACCTTCGCAAGGTTATGAAACCCCAGAAAAAAGCCTATCTATATGCCTTTGCAGCCATAGCGTGCTGGTCGACCATCGGGTCGGCTTTTAAAATCTCACTGCGTTTTCTCGAACCTGCCGAATTGTTGTTGATTTCGTCGGCGGTTGCCTGCCTCGTGCTGTTTATAATTTTGCTGGTACAACGAAAGACGGCACTGCTATGCAAACTCACCCTGAGAGAGGTGCTGCTGTCGGCTTTCCTGGGGCTGCTCAACCCGTTTCTCTACTATTCAGTTTTGCTGAAGGCCTATGATCTCCTGCAGGCCCAGGAGGCCGGTACCCTCAATTATATCTGGCCGCTTGTCCTGGTGCTCCTGTCGATTCCAATGCTGCGGCAAAAGATAAGTTTTGTGAGCATCCTCGCGATTGTGATAAGTTTCGCGGGAATTATCCTCATTTCAGGCAGGGGAGGATTTTTCACCGGGACGATCCATCCCGATACTACTGCGCATACGCTTGGCGTACTTCTGGCTGTGGGAAGTGCTTTTTTCTGGGCGCTCTACTGGATTTTCAACGTGAAGGACCAGCGGGAAGCAGTAAGCAAACTCTTTCTGAATTTTTGTTTCGGGTTGCTGTATACCTTTGTATTAATTGTCATTTCAGGCAGGGTTCGGCTGCCCGGATGGCAGGGAGTGGCAGGGGGAGTCTATATTGGCCTGTTCGAAATGGGAATCACTTTTGTTTTGTGGCTCAATGCCTTAAATTACACCTCCACTACCGCGAAGGTTTCAAACCTGATCTATTTATCTCCGTTCATTTCTCTGATCATCATCCATTTCACCATCGGCGAAACGATTGCCCTTTCGACCGTGATCGGGCTCCTGCTCATCATCACCGGGATCGGGTTGCAACAGTATCTGAAAAAGTAATTCCGGCCAAAAAAGGTTGGCAATTTCAACCAAAAAAATTTACAATTGTTTTTTTAAGTAATATTGTAATTTAGTTGATGCAAAATAAGCTAACCTGAACACAACAAACCATGAATAGTTTCGGTGAAAAAACCAGAATTCCCGCGAAGATACGCCTTGCACCGGGTATCCAGATAATCCTGATGGTGCTGATATTCACTTTTTCAGGATGCAGGAAGGATTTCCAATTCGACAAGGTCAAAAACATGACATGGAATCCCGATTTAGCCCTGCCGCTGGTGAATGACAGCATTACATTCAGAAGAGTCCTCACCCAGGGCGGCGCCGGCGATCACCTTTTCATTGATGAGAGTGGCGACATCTCAATTCTTTTCTACTATAACAATGATGCGTTCAGGCTCAGGCCCGTCAACCTCATCAAACTGTCGCCTGCCGGTTTCTCCTATTTGCACCAGGTGACCCAAACCGAACAGGACATTTTAAGCGTTTCAGACCTGGCCATTCCCCCTTTGCCATTCACCATCAACCTGACCGGCAACAACCCGGAGATCAGGGTGGATAAATTAACCGTAAAAAAAGGGACCCTGAGCGTCCATACAACTCACACTTTCAACAATGCCGGTTCGCTGACCATCCGGATCACCAATGCCGTTAAAAACAACGCGCCTTTTTCATTTACCATAACACCATTTGTTAACGGCACAGCAGACACCACCATCAGCCTCGCGGGTGTTACCTTTGATCTCACTTCATCACCCAATACGATCCATGCCGAAGTTGAAGGGTTCCTGAAGAAATCGGGAGAACCTGTTGCAGGAGATCAGGCTCGTGCCGACTTCCTGGTCGCGATCGATACGATCGGCTGGTTTGAGGGTTTCCTGGGTCATCAGACTTTTTCACAACTTAAGGACACTGTCAAAGTGAATGTCTTCAACAATGCCTATACGCTCGGGGAGGTCTATTTCATGGATCCGCAGGCCACGATCACTGTCGTGAATTCGATCGGGGTTCCAACCGGGATAACGGTTGAAAAACTTGTCGCCATAAACAGCGTTACCGGCATCACGCTTGATATTGCCGACAGGCTTGGTGCAGGGTCAGTTTTCCAGGTTCCGGCACCCCTGATAACGGATACCCGTTCGGCCACCAAAACAATGTATTACACCAACGGAAATACGGGCAATGCCATGTACGATTTTTTCAATCTAAAGCCCGATCATGCAGCATTCCAGGTGAGGACAG
>CAIKNA010000261.1 GCA_903828645.1 uncultured Bacteroidales bacterium | reverse complement strand
GCTATGGGCGTAAGCAAGTGGCATTACATCTCTTCACCGATCGCTGATGGCAAATCCGCTATCTTTACCGGTGACTGGCTCTCCACTTACTCTTCACAGTATGCCAATGGCTGGTTAGCTTATAACTACATCATTGACCCCAATGTGGCTCTCGTTCCTGAAAAAGGTTATGCTGCCTACATTCTGTCTTCACATTCAGCTCCAAAGGTGTTCTCAGGTCACCTGAACACCAACGCTGCTGCTATTGCCTGTATCCCACAGTCAATCCCCACTGCCGGTACCGGTTTCAACCTCGTTGGTAATGCTTACGCCAGCGCTATTGATTTAACAAACGCAAACATCACATGGCCTTCCGCTTCCCATACCGTTTATTTCTGGGATCCGATCAACCAGACCTACAAAGTGTATGCGCTTGTTAATCCTACACACAGCCAGTTTGCTCCTGCAATCCAGTCTTTCTTCATTGAAGCTCCTGCTGCAGGTAATTTCCAGGTTCCTAACGCTGCACGCGTTCATAACGCCGAAGCTTTCGTGAAAGATGCCGGAAACTATGCAAACGTTCTTGAGATCAATGCTACCAGCCAGGCCAACGGCATGGTTGACCTCGCTGTTGTCGGTTTCGTTCCCGGTACAACTACCGGTTATGACTTCAACTACGATGCAGCCAAATTAGCCGGCGGTACTGAAACCCCGCAGATCTATTCCCTGCTCCAGGACAATCAGAAAGTTGCTTACAACATCCAGCCTTCTGTAAACGCTAACACCGTTGTTCCGATGGGATTCACCTGCGGCGTGAATGGCAGCTTTACCCTCAATGCTTCTAACCTCACTTCCTTTGATGCTTCTGCCAGGATCTATCTCGAAGACCTTAAAGAAGGCACCATCCAGGATCTGAAAGCTAACCCGGATTACACTTTTGAGTATGCTGCAGGCGACGCTGCTAACCGCTTCGTCCTCCATTTCTCAAACATCACCGGTATCAATGATCAGCATGCTAACGGTGTTCAGGTTTATTCTTATGAGGCTTCCCTCTATATCAAGAACCTCGACAACCAGTCCTTAAAGAACGTTTTTGTTTATGATCTCTTAGGTAAAGAGGTATTCCAGTCAGCACTTAACACTTCCCCACTCCAGAAGTTCGTCCTGAGTCTTACACAGGGCTACTATGTGGTGAAGGTTGTTTCTGCTACCGGTGTTACCACCCAGAAAGTTTATTTCAACTAATTGGTTATTTTAACAAAAACAAAGTATTAAACCATAAAACAAAATCATATGAAAAAGACAATAAGGATTCTGTTAGTATTTGCAATTGTCATTCTGTCTGCAATCGCAACAATGGCTGATCCTCCGGGACCTCCTACAGGAGGCAATTCTCAGCCCCCTCTGGGTAACTCCGGAAGCGGGCCAGTCGGTGCTCCCCTCGATGGCGGTTTATCTCTCCTGCTCATCGGCCTTGGTGGCGCTTACGGTGCTAAAATGCTTCGTAATAAAAACACCGACAAGAACACTGCAGAATAACCGTAGTTTCTATTAAAAAAAAGAAGCTGTCCCCTTTCGGACAGCTTCTTTTTTTTATACCGGCAGTAAAATAAATCGGCATTTCTGTGATTTATTATATCTTTTTCCTTAGCTTTACAAAACATGAAGTACACCCCCAAAATAACAAAACCAAATCATGTTGAAAAAGCACCCCCTTTTTTTGACAATTTTGCTCCTATGGTCTGTGTGGTCGGTAGGGCAAAAAGAGGTTTCGCCGTTGAACGGCTTGAGACTCCAACATAAATCAACCAAAACGACGCTTAGAACCAGTCAGAATCTGGCAGCTTCGATCGCTCCCCAAACCGGGATCCCCGGTGACTCAAAAACCAATTCCACAAATCCTCCCTCGCCGAATGCATTGTTGACCCCATACAACTTTGCGCAAACATCAGGAACCTATACAGCCATCACAGGAGGAACTGTTTTAGGAAATACTTCCAACGACGAGAACGTTTTCGGTACTTACAGTATTGGTTTCACTTTTACATTCAACGGAACTGCATTTACACAGTTCAGTGTTGCAACCAATGGTTTTATCGGGCTGGGAAGCACGACGGTTACTACATCCGGCACTCCCCTTACCGGGACATCAAACAATGTGATCGCCGCATTGGGTGTCGACCTTCAGGGACAAACCGGATCAGAGATCCAGTATAAACTTTCCGGTTCCTCTCCAAACAGAACGCTGGTTGTTCAATGGACGAACTACCGTAAAAAAAGTGCAACCGGTGATGTTTTCAACTTCCAGATCCGTTTGAATGAAAGCGGAAACTCCATCCAGCTCGTCTACAACAATTTTACGGTTAACGGGACCAGTTCAACGCCACAGGTTGGCCTGAGAGGTGCCTCAAGTGCAGAATACAACGACCGTATGGTGGATGCTGTTTTCACGACCTGGGCTGCTTCAGGTTATGGCACGCTGAACTCAAGCAACTGCCGGCTCCGGTCAACGGTTAAGCCAGCCAGTGGCCAGACCTATACATGGTCGACCTGCAGCGCACAGA
Organism: uncultured Bacteroidales bacterium; assembly: GCA_903828645.1. Lineage (GTDB taxonomy): Bacteria > Bacteroidota > Bacteroidia > Bacteroidales > FEN-979 > CAIVAT01. The sequence continues at coordinate 8,579 of CAIKNA010000261.1, read as the reverse complement.
GTATCCCGTTCACTGAAGATTTTGACGGGGTAACGACACCCGCGACACCCGACTGCTGGACGGTTACCAATAATAACAGTGATGCCTATCAATGGCAAACGAGCACCACTTTCCCGAATTCCGCACCGAATTCAATGTATATCCGGTATAATACATCCACTGCGATGAATGACTGGTTCTATACACCCGGGCTGAGTCTCACCGGGGGGCATACCTACCGTGTGGAATTTTATTACATGGGAGACGGATCAACTACCTATGCGGAAAAGCTGGAAGTCAAATGGGGGGCCTCCCCTTCAGCGGCCGGCATGACCAGTTCTGCCATTTTTACCAATGCGAGCATTTCCGTTTCCGGGTATACCCTGGGAGCAGGGTCTTTTTCTCCTGCAGCTACCGGAGTTTATTACGTAGGATGGCACGGATACAGTCCCGCAGACCAGAATATCATCCTGGTTGACGATATCAGCATCGTGGAACAATTCACGAATGATGTCGGCAGTGTTGCCCTGATCAACCCCTCCCAGATCCCGGCCACCCAGTTAATGCCATGGTTCGGAGAGGTCAGGAATTTCGGCACAGCCACCCAGACTTTTACTGCATCCACAAAGCTCAGGGAGAATTCTGCTTTGTCCTCCACCGCCAATAACACTGTGACTTCACTGACAAGCGGTTCCTTGTCGGCCCTGAATGGAAACTTCAACCTTTCTGCCTTAGGGACCGGAAGCACATTTGATCTATCGCTTCAAACCAACCTTTCAGGCGACCAGGTTCCTGCAAATGACCTTTACACCAACTATACAAGGCCCTGTACCCGGGGAACAGTCTATGCCTGGGATGATGGAACTGCCGAGGGAACCATCGGTTTCAATACTGGTTCAGGATGGGTCGGGCAACTATTTTACCTTTCATCGCCTGCCTCTGTTTCATCCTGCAGGATAAACTGGGGAACGATCCCCGGGGCACTGACGGGAGTCAGCATTGAGATCTATGATGTATCGGGAGGCATCCCTTCCACAAAGCTTGCAGACATTGCCACTGGTATAAACCTATCCACAACAGACCAGGGCACCTGGGTATCTTATGACACCCCACTGCCCATTGCACTGGCCTCGGGAACCTACTGGATCGGTGTTCACCAGTCAGTAGCCTTATCCGGAACCTACATCGTGAGTGGTGACCAGTCCGGGTTTACTTCCCAGAATTTTTTACCTGGACATTGTTTTTACAGCGGAGATGCAACAACCTGGGTTGATTATGCAACAGAAGGGATTAATATGTTTAACCTGATCCGGCCCGATTTTGCCCTGGTCGGCGTTGTGAACCCTTCAAATTTCACGGCAACCCCGGTCAGTGTTTCTGAAGTCGACCTGGGCTGGAACCTCAATGTCGCAGGAAACAATGCTCTTGTAGCATGGAGTACGGACGGCAACTTTGGAACACCGGCTAACGGCACAACCTATTCTGCCGGTAATCTGATCTCAGGAGGAGGAACAGTACTTCAGTACAATAACTCGGTTACGTATCACCACACTTCGCTTTCCCCGGGAACCACCTGTTATTATAAAATCTGGTCGTATGACGGGTCAGCCTATTCCTCAGGAATTTCGGCCAGCGCCATCACCCCCTGCAACGCGACCATCGCGCCGATTACCGAAAATTTTGAGGAGGGGATCTTTCCTCCTTCCTGCTGGCCGTTGCCGACCGGGTCGCCGACGTGGTTCGAAACATCGGCTGCCAGCGGTTATGGCACCGGATCATATTCAGCAGTTGCAGAATTTTTTACTATCCCTGCGACCTCAGGCTCATTTGACCTGATCACCCTGCAGTTTAATGCAAGCTCCATGCCCAGCCCGACTTTGAAATTTGATTACGCTTATGCAACTTATGCTACCGAAGTTGACTCACTTGACATCTATTATTCCACTGATAACGGGGCTACCTATACTGCCTTACTCAAAATGCCGGGCGGAGTCTCTGGGGTTCTCAATACAGCGGGGATCACAACCGTTGAGTTCGTCCCCACTGCCGGACAATGGGCTACACGCAGCCTGAGCCTTCCCAGCACCGCCAACAGGGTAAAATTCAAGGCGATCAGCGGATATGGAAACAATCTTTACCTGGACAACATTAAAATAATCCAGATCTATGACCACGATGCCGGGGTCAGCAGTCTGGATCCGGTTCAGGTGTACCCTCTTGGAACTGTTTCTCCAAAAGCCACTATAACAAATTCCGGAGAAAACCCGGAATCTTTCAATGTTACCATGACGATCGGAAGTTATACTTCGACAAAGGCCATAACGGCTCTTGCATCCAATGCTTCCACTGTGGTGACCTTCGATCCCTGGACCAACAGCCTTGGCGACTATACCGTTCAGGTATGCACACAATTGGGAACGGATCAGAACATTGCCAACAATTGCGTATCGCATGCATTAAGAGTCATGGTCCTGAATAAAGATATATATGGCTACAATGCATTCCCGGGAAGCGGCACGGACCCCAAGGGACCGACATCTTTTAATACCGGAAGCCCGGGCACTTTAAACTCCATTGCAGACCAGAGTTCGCTGCAGTTTGTAAACGGAGGTACATGGGCAAACGGCTTGTGGTACGGCACCGTGTATAACACTTCAGCTCCATACGAATTTATAACCATTGATCCGGTTTCGGGCATACGGACCGTAATCGGAGATATGGGGATGGCGATGAACGGATTGTCTTACAATCCCTCAAACGGTAAAATGTATGCTGTAACCTCAACCAATCTTTATACCATCAATATAGCCACCGGGGTTCCGACACTTGTCGGATCGAATACAGGGATATCGATGATCAATCTCGCCATTAACAATGCAGGCGCCTGTTATTCAGTTGATGTATCGGCCGATGTCCTGGGAAGCGTAAATCTCACGACGGGGCTGTTTACACCCATTGGCTCCGTAGGTTTTAATGCCCAGTATGCCCAGGATATGGAGTTTGACCGTGAAACCGGGGAATTGTTCATGGCAGCACAGGATGCCTCTTCAGGCTGGCTTGCATGGGTTAATAAAAGCACAGGAAGCACATTGAAGATAGGCGATTTTGAAGGAGGCGCTGAGATCACCGGCATGGCCATTCCGTATACAGGGGGAAAAACGCTTGTCCTGAGCGGGATAAAACTGGAAGGACTTTATAACGGGATTGCCAACCCGATGAACCAGGCAGCAGATGAGAACGGGCCACACTGGCCGGCAGGCATAGCTGATCACATTACAGTGGAACTCCACAGTTCATCAGCCTATTCAACAACGGTGTATACTGCAACTGATATTCCATTGAGCATAAGCGGATCCGTAGTTGTAACCATTCCGTCCGGACTTACCGGCAGTTACTACATAACTGTCAAACACCGGAACAGTCTGGAAACTGTCAGTGCTGTTCCCGTATCATTTTCCGGAAGCACGATCAGCAGGACTTTCGGGGCACCTTCCGATGTTTTCGGCGGGAACCTTATGACTTTCATGGACGGGGGGCATGCCATTTTCGGCGGGGATACCTTCCAGGACGGACTGATCGACGGCTCCGACCTTTCTGCTATTGACAACAAGGCATCCGCTTTTTCTGCAGGCTACCTTGCGGAAGACTGTAACGGTGACGGACTCGTTGATGGTTCCGATCTATCGATAGCGGATAATAACGCATCCGCATTTGCAGGATCGGCAACGCCCTGAAATTTCCCAGTACTTAATACAGATCTCCGCAAAGACAATAACAGGATTTATCCTGTTATTGTCTTTGCGGAGATCTCTTTTTTCCGAAACGACCTGGAATGGAAATGTAATATCAGGGTTAGGGCAGGCACGATTTATTAGGTGTTATTTGTCTCATAATCAGAACATCCACTAAATGAAAAAAAATATCAAACTTTTTTTTCAATCATCCTTGTTTTTATATTTAGTATTTTCATATCTTTATCGATTCCTCTAATAGTTCTTTTTTATACAGACACCAAAACCAAACAACATGAGAAAACAATTTCTACTGTTATCTGTATTGTTCTTGTGGGCCATCTGCTCATTCGGACAATCAGCCCCGGTTCACCAGGGCAAAACACTACCCAATCACCAGCTGGTTTCATTACCGGTTAATCAGCAGCAATACACAAGTTTAGTTGCCTCCGGGTCAACACCTGCCGGCAATACTTTTTCACCGCAATCGCCTGAAGCATGGATCACACCATGGAACTTTGCGCAGACTTCAGGAACCTACACTGCCATCAGCGGCGGGACCTCCATCGGCGCAACGACCGATGATGAGCAGGTTTTCGGACCTTATGCAATCGGTTTTAATTTTTCTTACAACGGAACCGTTTACACTCAGTTCAGTGTTTCTACAAACGGATTCATCGGCCTCGGGTCAACCGTTGTAACAACCTCCAGCACACCGATCAGCACAGGAACATCCAACAACATTATCAGTGCTTTGGGTGGTAACCTTGCAGGCCAGACCGGTTCGGATCTTCAGTACCTGCTTACCGGGTCTTCACCCAACAGGACTCTCGTGGTTCAGTGGACAAACTACCGGAAAAGCGCCGCCACAGGTGACGTTTTCAACTTCCAGATCCGCCTGACTGAAACATCAAATGTAGTTGCTGTTGTTTATAACAGTTTCACTGTTAATTCAACAAACAGTACAGTTGAAGTTGGCCTTAGAGGAGCCTCTACATCCGACTACAACAACCGGTCAGTTGCTGCAGCTCAAACATGGGCCACTTCGATTGCCGGCACAACTGCCGCCAGTAATTGCCGTCTGCGTACTGCAACCAAACCTGCAAACGGCCAGACTTACACCTGGACACCGGTTATCTGCAATACCATCACCACCTATCCTTACAATGAGGATTTCTCAGCAACATTGAATCCCTGCTGGAGTGCCTCAACTGTTACCGGAACGAATAACTGGACCATGGCTACTTCCATTACCTATCCTGACAATGCAACATGGGCTGCGTTAACTCCTCAAAGTGGTTCGTATCTTGCTGCATTCGACTCATATAATGCAACTGCAGGGAACCAGGCCAGGTTGAAAACAGCTACTTTTGACTTCACTTCCTTAACCAATCCATCAATTGAGTTTTATATGTCTCAGGATCCTGGTTATACAAATGGCGACTCAATCAATATCCAGGTTTCAACCAACGGGGGATCAACATGGACAACCTTATACCCCGCTTTTAAACGGTATAATTCCTCTCTTTCACTTCCCGGATGGACAAAATGCATTCAATACCTTCCTGCTTATGCAAGTATGAACAACGTAATTGTTGGATTTCTTGCAACAAGCCGTTATGGAAATAAAATGGCAATAGATAATGTCACTGTAAAACAAGGACTTTTGCATGATGTTGGTTCTGTTGGGATCTGGGCCGCCACTAAACTACCAAAGGGTCAGGATTTCAAATGGTGGACATTCAACAAAAATTATGCTCCTACGACTGAGACTTTTGATGTGGATACAAAACTGATCGTAGGCCTGTCACCGGTTGTAACGAATACAAACACAGTAACTGCTCTTGCCTATAATGTAACCAAAACATTAAATGGATCTTATAATCTGTCAAGCTATGCAGTTGGAAGTTCATTTACCATTTCCAACCTGACCAAGCTGGGCACTGACCAGAACACGTCCAATGACCTCCTGGTTAATTCAGCACGTCCCTGTGTCAATGACACCATTTATGCATGGGATGACGGAGTTGCTGAGAGCGCAGTTGGTTACAACACAACCACAGGATACCTTGGCCAATCATACTACATCACTACCCAGGATACACTCACTTCCATTTCGATAGAATGGGGGACAATTACAGGAGCTCTGGCCGGTAACAGCATTGAAATTTACAATGTTGTAGGGGGTGTTCCAACAACCAAGTTCGCTGATATCAAAACCGGCATCAGCCTTACCGCAGCCAGTACAAATACCTGGGCTACATACAAACCCAGTTCGCCTATCATTCTCCCGGTCGGAACCTACTGGATCGGCGTACATCAGTCTGTTGCATTAGCAGGCACATATATTGTTGCCACGGACGAAACTGGTCTTACCAATGACAATTTCCTTACAGGATGGGCATTCGGAAGCGGTACCGGAGCGCTTGGCACATGGTTTGATTATTCATCAAGTGGTATCCCGGTGATCAACATGATCCGTCCCAACTTTGCAAATATTTATATTCCTTTTGTTGCCAACCCCGGTTCCGTGGTCGCAACACCAGTAAGTTCCACAGAGATTGATCTGAGCTGGGCGTTGAACGCTAACGGCAATAATGTGCTGGTAGCTTACAATACCACCAACACATTCGGATCACCTCTGACTGGTACGACCTATAGTGCTGGCAATTCAATTCCTGGCGGTGGTACTGTTCTTCAGTATGGCAGTGGGCTCTCCTATCATCACACCGGGCTGTCTCCCACCACTACCTATTATTACAAGTTGTGGTCCTATGCAGCGCCCAACTATTCCGGAGGTGCTGATGCCAATGCAACGACCCTTTGTGGTGAAACACCTTCGCCTTGGAGTCAGAACTTTGAAACGGCCACATTCCCGCCAACCTGCTGGGATGTTAACACAGGCGGCAATACCTGGGTAAGGTCAACTGCAGCAAGCGGATATGCTACAGGATCCGCATCAGCCATGGCTGATTTTTATAATACAGCAAGTGCAACTCCGTTCGCGCTGTTCTCCCTGCCGTTTAATAAAGGCTCTCTGCTTGCGCCGAGACTTTCTTTTGATTATTCCTATGCAACCTATACAGATGGATCTGTCGATGAACTGGATATTTTTTATTCCACGGACGGCGGCGTAACCTTTACGCTTCTCAAGGAGATGCCGGGTGGTATTTCCGGTATTTTAAATACAGCCGGTACAAGTTCCTCACAATTTGTTCCAACAACTGCAGCTCAATGGAAAACAGCAAATTACTTCCTGCCTGCAGGAACCAACATGGTTGCATTTGATGCGATCAGCGGATACGGTAACAACCTCTATATCGACAATATCCAGACCATTGAAGGTCCGGGTCATGACGTTGGTATCAGCAGCGTAAATCCGGTTGATGTATATCAGCCCGGAACCACCTCCCCTGTCGTAACAGTTTGCAATTTCGGAGGAAACACCGAAACGTTTACGGTAACATTGACTATTGGCAGTTATACTTCCACAAAGACGGTTACCGCAATGGCCGCAACTACAACCCAGCAGGTAACATTTGACCCTTGGACCGCTGTTAATGGAAATTATACTTTCTCTGTGTCAACAACTATGTCGGGTGACCAGGATGCATCGAACAATACGGTCACCAAACCGATCCGTGTTATGGCTCTGAACAAACAGGTATATGGCTATACAACTTTCAGCACTACTGACAATGGCCCCATCACCTTTAACCTTGCTACACCCGGTACCATTACAGAAATTGTCAATGAATATCCTGTTGTAACTTATCCTGCATCCGGTACCTGGGCAAACGGAACATGGTATGCTACAATTTATGCAGCTGCTGCACCTTACAACCTCGTCACCTTCGATCCGGCAACCGGTGCACGTACCGTTATCGGCAACATGGGCGTAAACATCAATGCCATGTCATACAACACGGCAAACAGTACGATGTACGGCGCAGGCTGGGACGGAACCAATTCACTACTCTATACCATAAACCTGTCAACCGGAACAGCGACACTTGTCGGTACCATCGGAACCCGCCTGATCATCAACATGGCCATCAATAATGCAGGTGTTTGTTATGTAACGGATCTCACCAACAGTTTGCTGGGAACCCTTAACCTTACAACTGCAGCATTTACGTCCGTGGGATCGATCGGGTTCACTGCTTCCTATGCACAGGATATGGAATTCGACCGTGAAACCAACGAGCTCTATATGGCAGCTTATGGTTCAACAGGACAACTCAGGTGGGTTGATCAGTCAACAGGAAACACCCTGCTGATCGGTAATTTCCAGGGTGGCGCTGAAGTTACAGGATTTGCTATCCCCTATTCAACCAACAAAACCATCAACCTTACTGGCGTAAGGCTTGAAGGACTCTACGCAGGCATCGCCAATCCGATGAACCAGGCTGCTGATGAAAACGGACCGCATTGGCCGGCCGGCGTTGCTGACCACATCACTGTTGAACTTCATAGTGCAAGCGCATATTCAACTACCGTTTACTCGGTTTCCGACGTCGCTCTTAGCACTTCAGGTTCAGCCACTGTAACAGTTCCAGGAGCCATGAACGGATCCTATTACCTGACCATTAAACACAGGAACAGTATCGAAACCGTCAGCGCCAACCCTGTCTCTTTCTCAGGAAGCACCGTAAGCCAGTCATTTGCAACACCGGCTGATGTTTACAACGGAAATCTTCTCTCATTTGAAGATGGTGGTTTTGCAATTTACGGCGGCGACACATACCAGGACGGCCTTATTGATGGTTCCGACCTGGCCGCAGTTGACAACCAGGCTTCTGCTTTTGCCGCCGGGTACATCATAGAAGACTGTAACGGTGACGGTCTCATTGATGGTTCCGACCTTGC
>CAIKNA010000260.1 GCA_903828645.1 uncultured Bacteroidales bacterium | reverse complement strand
ATTGATAATGTCACCATTACCGGAACTCCGATATTAAATCCAATCACCTGGACCCCATTAGCCACCCTATACACTGATCCTGCTGCCACGATTTCCTACACCGGCACCAACCTCACCACGGTATATGCGAAACCCGCCGCCACCACCACCTATACGGCAACCTCCACTGCATCGGGCTGCACGAGTTCGGGGAGTTCAACGCTCACCGTTTATCCTTTGCCAACGGCAGTTTTAAGCGGCAATGCCACCATCTGTTCCAGCGGTTCAGCAACCCTGTCTGTAGCATTGACAGGCACGCAGCCCTGGAGCATCACCTACACTAACGGGACGCCAGTTACGGTCAGCGGAATTATCACCAATCCGTATGTGTTTACTGTAACGACCCCGGGCACATACACCTTAACGGCCGTAAGCGATGTCCATTGCCCGGGAACCTCCTTCACCGGCAGCGCGACGGTTTCACCAGGGGTGGTGGAGGTGGTTGCCACCCTTGGAAACCTCCATGCCTGCTATCCCACCTTAAAAGGCGCCTTCGATTCGATTAACAGCGGTTTCCACCGGGGAGTGATCACCATCAAAATCAATGATAACACGACTGAAACCGCCACCGCGAAACTTAATGCGAGCGGAACGGGACCTTCCAGCTATACAACGATTACAGTTTACCCCACGGTAACGGGCAAGACCATCGCGGGTTCCTTAAACAGCCCACTCATCGACCTCGACGGGGCCGACCATGTCACCTTCGACGGCAGGGTAAACGCCTCGGGTTCCACAAAGGATCTCACGATCTCCAACACCAGCACCGGCACCGCTGCATCCACTTTCCGGTTCATCAACGATGCCACCCTGAATAAGGTGCAGTATTGCCAGATTAAAGGGGTCTCGACCGGCACCGCAAATGGGGTGATTTTCTTTTCAACTGCATCCGGCGGAAGCGGGAACGACGGGAACGTGATCGCCGGTAACAACATAGGGAACGCGGCATCCAGGCCAGCAAATGCAATATATTCCCTGGGGACCGCCGGGAAGGAGAACAGCGGCGATACCATCCGCGACAACAACATTCTCAATGTGCTGAACCTCGCGCTCCCTTCGAGCGCCATCCTGCTCGAAGGCAACAATTCGGCGTGGGTCATCACGGCAAACAGCTTATACGAAACCGGCGCTTTTATTCCGACTGCAAGCGTTGACTATGGCATGGTCCGCATCATCAATGCCGGCACCGGGTATGTGGTTTCGGGAAACTACATCGGGGGATCGGCCCCACTTTCTGCCGGCGTGATGAACAAAAGCAATGGTGCCAACAATGCGTTTTATGGAATTTACCTCGACATCGGGAGCGGCACCGTGAAGTCGAACATCATACGGAACATCACCTGGACGAATTCGGGTGATGCCGACTGGGCTGCCATTCACGTGCAAAAAGGGGCGGTAACAATTGGCGGGGCTGCACCTGCCGACGGGAACACCATCGGCGATTCCCTCTCAACCGGATCGATCATGGTTACAGCGGGGGCCGTTGATGCCTCTGTTTATGGAATCAGGAACCTCGCCCCGGATGTGGTGGTCATACAGCACAATGCCATTGGCTCCATCACCGCGGCAAATGTAAACTCCGGTGATAACACCAGTTTTTACGGGATCTCCGCTGTAAATATCCTGGGGGCGGCTTCGGTAAACATCAGCAACAATCTGATCGGGAGCAAAACCATCGCACGCAGTATTTATGCCAGTTCCCCGTTTTCATCAGCCACTATTAAAACCCAGGACGTTATAGGCATCCAGGCTGATTATCCCCTCACTGTGTCCATTCTGGGAAACACCGTTGCGAATCTTGAAAATAGTTCAGTGAATATCAATTCCAGGATCAACGGGATCAAGTCGCAGGATGGCACCAATACCATCCGGGGAAACACCCTGTATGAATTTACCGGTGCCGGCGGAACGCAGGGTGCAGCCGGTTCTTCCGTGGTCGGGATCAACCTCCCGATATCCCCGTTTTATAATCTTATTGCCGAAAATACAATTTACAACCTTCGATGCACCCACCCGACAGATGCCACCACGGTGAGCGGAATTTTTTATAATTCAGGAACTGCCGGTTTGGTTGAGAAAAATTTCATCTATTCCCTGGTGAATTCTTCCAGCAATCCGACTGCCTATGTTCGGGGAATGGATATAAGGAACGGGCATGCGAATTATAAAAACAACCTGGTGAGCCTGAATGCAGCATCTTTCGCGGGATTTGTTTACGGGCTGCAGATTTCCGGGGGGCAGAACAAGCTTTACCACAATACATTTTCGATTACAGGCAATCACTCAGCGGGTACGGAAGATGTGGGTATGTTCATCAGCAACAATGCGGGGGAGATTTTCAACAACATTTCTGCCAATGCGGCCACAGGGAGTGCAGCACACTATTCCCTCAAAGCGGATAACCTGACAACCGGTACCATCGACTACAACGATTACAGGGGCACCATTTCAACCCCTGCCTCTTCCGGGCCGCACAGCCGCACTCGCGATCCGCTATTTACCAACCCGGTTGGAACAGCCCTCACCGATTACATTCCCCAGGCCGATACCCTTATGGGCGACAGCACGTTGCTCACAATGATCACCCACGACATCGACAGCACCGCACGATGCCTTCCGACCATGGGAGCCCAGGAAAATACCACCCCGGTTGAACTACCCGTGTTCGACCCTCCCTCCTCCACACGCTGCATGGGCGACGAAACGATCACTTACACCGCCACCTCGGCCCATACCCGCCGGATCACCTACAGCCTGGATGCGGCCAGCCTGGCTGGGGGAAACACTATCAACCCGGTAACCGGTACGGTACACTACGTGGCAACATGGGCCGGGCCCGTTACCTTCGTCTATGCCAGGGCAGATGGTTGCGGTGGCCCGCTCACCGCCATTCATACCGTTACGATCACAACGGTCATGCCTGTGAGCGTTACCATCACGGCCTCTTCCAGCCCGGTTTATCCCGGGATATCCGTTACCTTCACCGCCCACCCGGTCAACGGGGGGATTACCCCTGCTTACCAGTGGTATAAAAACGCAATTGCCGTTGGCACCAACAGTCCAACCTATACTTACAGCCCCACGGTGAAAGGCGATTCCATCTATTGCCGGCTCACATCCAGCGAAACTTCATGCGCCACGAACAACCCCGCCAGGTCCAATACGATCACCGTGGTCGTGTGTCCTAAAACCACCGCCCCGGATGTGACCGCATGCGTGGTGGGAGGTACTATCAATGTTCCGGTAACCGTGAACGACTTCTTCGACATCGGTGCCTTGTTTCTGACCCTGCACTACAACGCGGCGGTGCTTGCATATGTGGGCGGGGCCAGTACTTCGGGTTACTCCCTGACATTCAACGGGGTCACGGCAGGAGTTGTGACCATTGGCGGAGGGCCGGCAAACCCCGGCATCACCTATCCCGACGGCACGGTGCTCTTCACGCTGCAGTTCACCTACCTGGGCGGAACCACCACCCTCGACTGGTTCGACACAGGCGCCACCTGCGAATACAAGGAGCACAACCTGGTTGTGCTTCTGGATACCCCGTTTGCCACCTATTACCACAACGGTTCGGTAACCACGACCCTGCCCACCTTTACAGCGCCGCTGGCGCAGAGTTTTTGCGTGGAGAACATTAACACAGCTATCTATTATGATCCCCCGATGGATATTCTGCCCGACAGACCGGATTATTACCTGTTTTCGCCGGGGGATATTCATCTCGACCTGGACCCTGCCACTTTCGCCAACAACTGCTGTGCACCCACTCCTTTGGTAATCAACTGGCGGATTGATTTCAACGGAGGAATTCCGGCGTCAATTACCGGTACCGGCCAACCCTCAACATATGGAACCAGCATCCAGCTACCCGGCTCTGTAACCGGCGACCTGGTACATACAATCACTTATTGGCTTACAGATTGCCATGGGAACGCTTCATTGCCAATGCCACCTGTAAACATTACGATAAAGCCTCGACCTAATATTATAAAAAATTAATATGAACAGCTTTAGCCCCATCGCAGTCCTTCGGTTGTTTACATCTCAACCCCCGGCCCCTTCCTGGCCTGGCACCTCAACCCCTAGCCCCTTGCGGGCATTGGGCACCTCAACCCCCAACCCCTTCTCCTCAAGGAGAAGGGGAGTATTCCCTCTCCTTGAGGAGAGGGTCAGGGTGAGGTGCTCAAGAGGAAAGGGTCAGGGTGAGGTGCTCAAGAGGAGAGGGTTAGGATGAGGTGCATTAAGATAAACAAACAGATGTAAAACCAAAACAACGCCTATGAAACAAACGAAAAAATGAAATATTGACCCATACGGCTTCAACCACCGGAAATAGCGAGAAATTCTTCCAAAGGCCTGCCTGTTCGATTTGAAATGAACCTGCAAGCTGACTCTTCTTATAAACGTAAAAACCTGGTTTATAATTAAATAAACATATTATTTTAATGCAATTTCTATTTTATCAATCAACCAATTCATTCATCAATCAATTATTTATTCACATTTAAAACAATTAAAAAATGAAAAAGCAATTATTACTTCTGATCATGGCGCTTATTGCTATTGGATTCTCAACTGCATATGGGCAGCTAGCACCCAGACCGATTACCTGTCTTTCTTCTGATGCTTTGCACCCGGTTCCAGGAACTGCTTATGATTATGCAGTTACGGTTCCTAGCCCTCCTGGTACCAAGGAATACACATGGTTGGTAACGCAGGACCAGACCTTTGTTACGAATGGCGCATTGGTTGCAACTCCACAAACTATTGGAGGACCAATTCTTGCAGCAGCAGATGCATGGTATAATTCTGCATCAGCTAATGCAAACATACATCTTACATGGCAAAGTTTTGCTTATAATGCTTCTAATCCAGTGTTTGTAGTAATATTTGTTAAAAACACGGGGGCTGCATGTGTAACGCAAAACGTTAAGGTTTATAAAATTGAACCTGTCAATTCGTTTACACTTGATATCGCAAATCAAAATGCATTAAAAGTGACTCAAAGTGGTTATGGCACTAACATTGATCGTTGTATTTCGGATATAGTTTCATCAACGTATGATGCTACTGCACCCGAAGGGATGTTAAATGATTTCGGAGTAGATTACTTATATTATGAAGTAGTTGCTGCTAACTGGTCTGAAGCATGGAAGCTAAGTGTTCAGATAACAGGTATTGATCCCTTGGAACATGTTACCGTTGAATGGACACAGGACCAAACCTATGCCGGGGTATTTCATGCAATGACAGGATCTCCAGTAGGAACTGGTGGAACACCCACATTATATACCTCCGCTTCGAATGTTACTCCAACAGGAGGCCTCACATTTGTAGGCGCAGCCGGGCAATCAATCTACATTCGGGTTACACTTGACCATTCTGATATGATAAACCCATCATGGCAGGGGTTAAGTGATGAAGTGATTGCTCTGGCAGTAGACGGTGTCACTGTCCCTTCAGTAGGAACAGGAGTTGGCGACGTTCACACAATTGCAGGTGGATCACCCTCCAAATGCCCTTGGGTAGATCTTTTTGCAAATGATATTGCAAATCAGACATTGAAAGCAAGACCAGTAATCAACGGAACTACTGGTACTGGTTTGATGAATATTAAACCATAAAATTTTACTGGATTAATCGTTGCTTTTTCATACCCACCTTCCCTTGTCCGCAAACATTCCCGGGCAGGGGAAGCGGAAGGTAGCGAAAGGCATTTCATCTTGCATAAAGCCTGAGCCTATGTGCTTTAGTGCGTTTGCAAAAGAGGTACATTAAGTTTTTCCAAGGGCGATTTCCGGACAACCGCGAAAGAGATGCCCACTTTGTGTTGCAGGGTAAGTTGCAGATGAATCTGTCAAAAACAACCCAACAAATGAATTTATTATATAACAAACACGGACCCGGCTTTGATGCGGGGTTGCCGGTGAATGCAAGACCACGCGACGGAACCGCAAAGAGACCGCGCGATGGGACTGAAGCAATGTCCCGCGATGGAACAGGGAGGAGACCGCGCGACGGCACCGAAGAATTGTGTCGTGACGGAACCGCGAGAAGACCGCGCGATGGAACTGAAGAATCGTCCCGCGATGGAACAGAGAGGAGACCACGCGACGGCACCGAAGAATTGTGTCGTGATGGAACCGCGAGAAGACCACGTGACGGGACTGAAGAAAGGTCATGTGGCATCAATGCAAGAAAGCCGCGTGACAAAATAATGTTGCAGCAGGAGCTCATTCCATCCTCCAAACGACGAACAACCAGGAGGGGCAAACCGGCCTTTCGGACCGGTAATGGGAGAGGTACGCCCCGGAAGGAAATTCAAAATGGAAAATGCAAAGTCAAAATTCAAAATAAAAAAAAGAATGCATCATCTTCTCACAATGATAATTAACAACCAAAATCGTCAATCGTAAATCGTCAATCGTAAATCGTAAATCGTAAATAGGTTTTGTCCCGTCCTGCCCACATATTCCTCCGTCTGCTCCTGGTACTCGTACCGCTGCTGATGGCTATGGCGCCCGCCATGGCTCAGAATACTGTGTATGCAGGCCATACAACCGAATTGAGTGTGGTCCCTGTTCAGGGCGATACCTATGTTTGGGAACTTTACAAGGATGTCGCGGGTGTCAATTTTGCCACGGTGCCTGGCAACTGCCCGCCGGGAGAAGCCTATTTCGTCCCCGCTAATGGGTTTAATGGCCCAACGGTCACCGTGATGTGGACCACCCCCGGAACCTATTTCTTTAAAGTAACCGCCACCCGGCCGGGATGTACGAACAACCTGAAAGTAGGCAAGATGATCGTGCTTGACTCTCTGCCCACGGCAGTGATTCTCCCGCATGATTCCATCTGCTCTGGCACTCCAACAAATTTAACTGTGAAGTTTACAGGGACTGCACCGTGGAACATTATCTATACAATTGATGGAGCGCTACCCGGTACAACAATCAATGGAATAACGGACAACCCCTATTTGATTCCGATAAGTCCCACGGCTACTACAAGCTATCAGATTATCAGTGTCACCGATGCCAACGGAGTAACCAATGCGATTCCGTCGGATCCTGTTATCGTTTTTGTAAAACCAATACCGGTGACATCACCCATTAATCATGACTAACATACAACCTGAATCAAACGAAATAAAAATATAACCCCATGAAAACCAACGATAAAACATACAATTGGAACAGGAAAATACAACAACGGTTCGGTCGATGGCTGATGCTCTTGCTGCTAAGGGGAGACGATCCCGACGGAGAGAGTTTTGCCTTGATGCGATCTCCCCGAAACCGGATGAACACACCGCCCTGATGGCATAGAATCTTAAAACTTAAAACTTAAAACTTAAAACTAAATATTTTATCCATGAACTCACACCAACAAATTTTACTCTGGCTCAGGCTCTTTGAGCGCTCTGCCAAAGCCCACGGAAAATCGCATAACCTGGCACATTTTTCAGAATTCCGACGAAGATGAATTCAGAAGCTCACAAATGGACCAAAAACAGTAATGAAATTTAAATTTTAAAACATCACACTAAACTCTTAAAACATGAAAACACGAAAACATCTTTGGAAGTGGCTCATCATGCTGCTTTTTTTGGCCAGCGTCTCTTTAGCGATGGCCGACAACAGTCCGAACCAGAATGTATGTATCAACACCATTCATACATATACAGTCGATTTGCCATCCGGGACTCCAGGTTCAACTTACGCATGGACCTTGACAGGAGGCGGAACATTCCAAACGGCTGACGGCACCTATACAATAGATGTCTTATGGACGACTGTTGGAACTTTTAATCTACAGGTGATCCAGACCCATAATGGATGTCCTGCTTTACCTGTGGTCGTCCATGTAACCGTAAATCCAAATGCCAATGCTGGAGTAATTTCAGGCACATCACCATTATGTATCAATGCTACAGCAACCTATACCTCTAATGGTGATGCAGGTGGCACTTGGACAAGTACCAATCCTATTGTAGCATCGGTTGATCCTGTTTCAGGATTGGTCACTGCCCTTAGTGCAGGTACCTCAGATATTACCTATACCGTAACTGGTTGCGGAACAAATCTGACGGCATTCAAGACCTTAACTGTAACCCCGGATGCAAATGCTGGTTCAATCAGTGGAACATCTCCATTGTGTATCGGAGCCATAGCCACTTACCTTACTTCTGGAGATCTTGGTGGAACGTGGAGCAGCAGCAACCCTGCCGTTGCAACTATCGACGCGATTACAGGAGTTGTTAATGCTTTAAGTGCTGGTACAACAACCATCACTTACGCGGTTACAGGTTGCGGTTCGAACCTGACTACTACCCTGATATTAACGGTTAATCCGAATGCTAATCCGGGAATTATCAGTGGTACAACGCCGTTGTGCATTGGAGCGACCGCAATTTATACCACCGATGGAGATGCGGGTGGAGTATGGAGCAGCAGCGACATTACCATTGCCACAGTTGATCCGGTATCAGGTCTTGTAACTGCTGTAGGTTCTGGCTTTGCCAATATTGTGTATACTGTAACAGGTTGCGGTTCTAACTTGTCATCATCAAAACAGGTTTCAGTTGCACCGGCAGCCAATGCAGGCATCGTAAGCGGATTATCGCCGCTTTGCGTTGGAACATCTGCTCAGTATACAACAACAGGAGATCTGGGCGGAATTTGGAGCAGCAGCGATATTACCGTTGCAACGGTTGATCCGGCAACAGGAATGGTTACAGCTGTAGCGCCAGGAACCATCACGATTATCTATACTGTAACAGGATGCGGAGGCGCAAATGCATCAGCAAATCAATCGCTGACAGTGAACCCGATTCCGGTTACATCGGCGATCAATCACGATTAATACCTTGCAGGGTTTAACAGCCTTGCTTGGAGATATATAGAATAACGAACAACTGTGATGCGACCCATTGCCGTAAGGCAACGGATGGCAGAACAGCATGATGTGTGTATGGATGTGTTTGGATGCGCCGATAAGAGCGGCGTATGATCCTGTGCATTATCCGGCAGATCATGAACGATTAATATTTTTGGTATAATGAAAATTGAAGGATGCTTTCGTGTATGTTTTGTGAGCCTGCATGGCTATTTCCAACGACCCGCACACATGGTGTCGTTGGGAATAGTCCCGGCCCATAACAGTAATTTTACTATTAACGCTTAACAAATAATTACTTGATACTTAATACTTAAGTTAACCAAATGAACCTTGAAGAGTGGTATAAACAAAAGGAATTCAGACAGCGTGAAATGAATATATTGTTCTGCAAGGATATTCTGAATAGCCGGGATATTGCTCAGATTCGGGACAAAGCAAGCTTAAAACTTAAAACTAATCGAAAGGGGTCAAGTTGGAAGGTTTGAGATTAATTAATAGCAGGATATGGAAATAAACGATAGAAAACATTTTGAACAATATACCGCGTTGATCGGGAAGAGGATACCAGAATTGGTCGATGGATTTGATTTCACGGCACTCGAGGGGGATCTTGATTTTCTTACAACGGCTTCGGCGGTCTATTCATCGAACATTGAAGGGAACAGCCTTGATTTGAATTCGTATATGAACTTTGCGATGAATGGGAAAAGGTTTAATGCAGGAAAGGAGGTTGAGGAGATCGAGAACCTTGTTAAAGCGTATAAACTTGCGCAAAACTGTGAGTTAACGGAAAAAGCGTTGCTGGAGTGCCACCGGATTTTGTCGGAAACCCTCCTGATCAAAAGCAAACGGGGAAGATACCGTACAGGGCAGGTTGGTGTGTTCGGCGCATCGGGGCTGTCGTACCTGGCTGTTGAACCTGAATTTGTGGCAAAAGAGATGAAACTGATGTTTGCCGGAATTGCCGCTTTACTGACCGGCAAACTCACTGTTGCCGAAGTGTTTTATTTCGCCGCGATGAGTCATTTGAAATTTGTTCAGATTCATCCATTCATGGATGGAAACGGCAGGGCGGCAAGGCTGCTGGAAAAATGGTTTATCGCACAAAAACTTGGAAAGCAGTATTGGAAATTGCCATCAGAGGAATACTATTTGAAAAACAGAAGGAGATACTATGAAACACTTGATCTTGGTGTCAATTATTATGAACTCCATGAAGACCGGAGTATTGGTTTTTTGGTGATGCTGCCTGAATGCCTGGCAGATCCAGATTTTAATCACTTAAAACTTAAAACTTAATCACTTAAAACTTAAAACTTATATGACCCCCGACGATCTAAATTTCATCCTGTCCCGCGGCGAGAATATTCGTACTGAATTCAAAACAACATTCAGCGACGATGTTATCATTACCCTGGTTGCCTTTTCGAATACAAAGGGGGGCGTTGTTTATTTAGGCATTGAAGATAACGGGGAGATAAAAGGAGTTCAATTAACT
>CAIKNA010000259.1 GCA_903828645.1 uncultured Bacteroidales bacterium | reverse complement strand
TCATTTTATATGATGAATAAGGTTGTAACCAGCCCGGTCGACTTCCTGATGGATGTTGCCTACGGCTCAAGCAACACTTCTGCCGGGATGACCAATGTGCTTGCCACCGGGATCGTGTGCAATAACGCCACCTATTCCTTGTTTAAATATACCATTGTTCCGGCAACATCAGGTATTTACTGTTTCGGGGTAAAGACCACCTCGGCAACCAGTACCCCATGGTATGTCAGCTTTGACGATTTCACGTTGGATTTAACCCCTCCCTGCCCTGTTCCTTTTGCACTTACAGCAGCCACTGCCGGCTTCCAGGCCACCCTGGGATGGACCGATGGCGGATCAGGAACGTCATGGGACATTGAGTACGGAGCAACCCCCTATACCTATACGGGTACCCCGACAATTTCCAATGTAACCAATCCGTATATTTTGACAGGATTGACTCCCGTAACAGGATATACCTACAAGGTTCGGGCACATTGTCCAGGCAGCATCAACAGCCCGTGGTCATTGGAAAAAACATTCACCACCACGGTGGCATGTCCCGCTCCGACCGGTTTGGGTGCTTCAGGCATAAGCCAGACAGGCGCCAAACTCAGCTGGACCGAAAACGGTTCTGCAACCTTGTGGGATATTGAATTAAGGGTCACCGGCTCCACCTTTACCGGAACACCTACCGATCCCGGGATTACTGCCACTGCATACAACGTTACGGGTTTGACAGCCTCCACCTCCTACACCTTTTATGTAAGGGCTGATTGCGGTGGTGTTTCCGGCAACAGCACGTGGGCCGGACCATATACATTCTCTACGACCTGCGGCATTATGCCATTGCCCTATTGCCAGGATTTTGGTACGACGGCTGTATTCCCTGCCTGCTGGTCTGAACAATATTCAGGCACGATCACCTCAAGCCACTGGTCGGTGGTCAACTCAGCCAATGCCGGCGGAACCGCCTATGAAGCCCGGGCATATTTCTCACCATCACAGGGTACGACCCAGGCCGACAATGACCGTTTTGTCTCTCCGGGTATCAATACAACCGGGTTGACAATCCTCCACCTGAGTTTCCGCCAGATGCTCAATGATTATGCAGCAGGCATCAATGATGTGTGGATCAAGGTTCAATCGAGTGCTGATGGCGTGACATGGACCGATGAATGGGTTTATGGAGGCGGACTCGGGGTTTCGATCCCAGCACAGGTGAAGGAAATGGATATCACCAATAACCTTGGCGGCACGACCTACATTGCCTTTACACTTGCCGGAAATACTTATGATATCAACTACTGGTACGTTGACGATGTATGTCTTTCGGTTCCGCTGGCGCATGATGCCAGTACTGTTTCCATCGATGTGGCTGCGTCAAGCATGATCGGAACCACTGTGGTTCCCAAAGCCACGGTGAAAAACGTCGGGTTGAACCCGGAAACGTTCAACGTGACGATGACGGCTACCGATGGCTACACCTCCACGGTTCCCAGCGGACCACTGGCATCAGGTGCAAGCATTCAGCTGACCTTTGCCAACTGGACCCCGGCTGCCGTTGGCGGGTACACCCTTCAGGCCTGCACCCAGCTTGTAGGCGATATGAACGCTGCAAAC
>CAIKNA010000258.1 GCA_903828645.1 uncultured Bacteroidales bacterium | reverse complement strand
CAGTGCCTCCTCAGCCGTTCTGCGGGCAGAAATATCTTCGATATAACCTTCAAGATAAAGAATATCTCCCTCATCGCTATATATGCCGCGGCACCGTTCCCAAACCCATTTAACTTCGCCGGTTGCAGTTCTTATCGGGTATTCCCCTTCGTACAATTCACCCCTGGTCAATACTTCCTGCCACTTTTGCAAGACTGTTTCGCGGTATTCCTCCAGTACAAGGTCATTGAATAAAACGGTTCTGTGGTCGATAAATTCTTCCCGCCTGTAACCTGTAACAGAATAACAGCCGTCGCTGACAAACAGCATTTTACCACTATAGCCGTCCAGGCAGCGATAAACCATTCCAGGCAGGTTGCTTACCAGGGTGGACATCTGCTGCTCACTCTGAGCCAACTGCCTGGAAATTTCACGTTCATTGGTAATATCCTGGGCGCTTCCCACTGTGCCGATCAGGTTTCCATTCACATCATACAGGGGTGCTTTCCTGACATCGAGAAAAATAAATTTCCCCTGTATGTTGCCATATTCATCAAATTGCCCGGGTTTTCCTGAATCCATCACTACCTGGTCGGAATCGATGCAAAGTTCTCCGAAGGTATGCCATACGGGGTTATCGGGATGCAGGCTGCGCTGCCGGTTTACAAAAAACATATCCCCTTTCCCGACAGGTTCATTCGTATCTTGTGCGACAAGCAGCTTATCACAAACCGCTTTGTTTGCAAAAATGAAACGCTTTCCCAAATCCTTGGCCCAGAGCATGTCGGTCATGTTGTCACTGATCGACCGGAACAAGATGGAGAGTTCCATGAATTTCTTCTGGCTCTCCTTTAACGTTTCCTCCGAACGCTTTCGCTGATCAATTTCACTCCTCAGATCCTCCATCAGGTTCAGCGTGGCCTGTTTTGTCATCTCCTGGTCCGCATATAACTTTTTCAATTCGCGGTCGGCCTGTCGTAACTCCTCCAGCTGTTCCTGGAGCGCTTTGGTTCTTTCGGCAACAGTATGTTCAAGCAGCAATTTCTCGCGCAATACAACATCTTCCGATTGTTTTACCCGGATCATGGTGGTTACCACGGCAATCAGTTCGGCTTCCACGACCGGTTTGGAAAGGAAGGAGTCTGCTCCAAGCTGGAGAGACCGGATGCGGCTTGAAGAATCGGTGCTTTCTGCAGTCAGAATAATAACCGGCACCCTCTGCAACCTGGCGTCTTCTTTCAGGATCCTGCATGTTTCAAATCCGTCCATTCCGGGCATGACAAGGTCAAGGAGAACCAGGTCGGGTTCTTCCGACCGGGCCTTTTCAATTCCTTCCCTGCCGGAGGATGCTGTGGTATAGATGACATCCGGGAATGTAGCGCTGAGCAAAGCATGGAGAACAACCAGGTTGTCATTGTTATCATCGATTGCCAGGATTTTGATCATAGGATTATGGATTGTAAAAGAGTCATGGAATCATAACATCACAGCGTCACAAAGTTAGCTTAAAAAAGCATCAGATTATCCATTTGCTGATTGTTTCCTCAAAAAGGTCGGGATCGAGCGGCTTGGAGATGTACCCGTCAAAGCCATATGCCAGAATTTGTTCCCGGTCACCCTTCATGGCTTTGGCTGTTACGGCGATGATCGGCGTATCTGCCAGCATCTCTTCTTTCCTGAGTTCATCAAAGACCCGGAAACCATCCAGGCCAGGCAAAGCGATGTCCAGCAGGACCAGATCGGGCTTTACGCTTTTTGCCATGGCAATTCCATCAAGGCCATCCCTTGCAGTGAAAACGGTGTGTTTGTCCTGCAACAGCACTTTCAAAGTCATGCCGTTATCGGGGTTGTCGTCTACGATCAGGATTGTTGCCGGACCTTTTATTTTTGCCTTCCCCGCATGCTTTGTGATGTCACTGACTTCGTCCTTTCCCGGGGGGAACACCATCTGCCTGACAATGGCAAGAAGTTCATACTTATTGAGATTTCCCTTCTGAACAAGTTGATGGATGTGATTTTCAGTAAGCCGGCTGAGTTCGGCAGTGGTAAGATACATGGCGGTGAGAATAAGAACGGGGATGGTGGCGCTTTCACGGGTTCCTCTTATCTTTTCAAGAACCTCGAATCCATCCATTCCCGGCATCATCAGGTCGAGGACGATCGCATCCGGAATTTTAACCTTTACCGCTGCAAGAGCCTGGAAACCATTTCGGGCAATCTCAACACGGTATCCCTGCTCCCTGAGAATCCATGACATCTGGATGATGGCCGGATCGCTGTCTTCAACCAGGAGTATCGTTTTGGATGATGCTTCAGACGGTTGCAAACCTGGAAGTTCTGATTCTTCCGGATAAGTCCTGGAACGGCTTGGCGCTGACACCGATACGATTGTTCCCGCAGGGGGTTCCACCGGGAAATAAATCGAAAAAACAGAACCGTTAGATGGTTCGCTTACAACTTCAATCCTGGCATTGATGTTCCTGGCAAATTTATCGGCAATGGCCAGTCCCAGTCCGGTTCCTCCATAATTTTTCGAAGTGGTTCCATCCACCTGGCGGAATTCGTCGAAAATATAGGGCAGTTGATCTGCGGGAATTCCGATACCGGTATCTTTAACGGAAACCACCACCTCCTTTCCGTTGGTCGTGGCGGAAATTTCAACCGAACCTGAATCGGTGAATTTCACGGCATTGGTGATGATATTTTGCAGCACATGGTGGCACTTGTCGCTGTCGCTGGTGATCATGGGCATTTCAGTCCCCACCAGGTTCTTTACCACAATGTTTTTCTCACTGACCTGTGCTTGCAGTGAAACAACAATGTGTTGCACAATTTCACGCAGCGGGAAGGTGCTGAAATGAATATCGGTTTTCCCCGACTCAATTCGTGAAAGGTCGAGGATGTCATTTATCAGGGCGAGCAGGTTTTTACCATTGCGCCCGATGATCTCCAGGTAACTGTACTCTTCATCGGGAATTTTATTTTTCAGTTTTTTATAGAGCACGCCCGATAACGCTATGACCGAATTTAATGGAGTTCTGAGTTCGTGGCTCATGCTCGATAAAAACTGGCTCTTTAAGCGGTTTGCCTCATCAATCTGATGTTTTTGCATTTCCAGTTCCCTGTTTTGTTCTACGAGTTCACTGGTTTGAACCTGGAGTTCTTTGGTCTGGCTATTCAGCTTTTCATTTTGTTTATCGAGGGTATGCGCATATTCCCTTATACGTTCAAAGGCCAGGATGGCATTGACGCTCATATTGAGGTTTTTTTCCATCAGCCTGACAATCTCCAGCGATTCATTGCTGTATAATTCAATGCTGGCGAGCGAAACCATGGCGATCACCCTGTTCCGGCGAATAACAGGTATCGCAAGAATCTCCTTTGGCCTGACGGAGCCTGCTACGGTCGAAAACACAAAGACCGAATCATCCGGGATCCGCGTGACCTTCATGATCGTTTTTCCCTGAATCAACGTACCGAATTCACCTTCCTTTGAATCAGCAGAAAAGGATGTCAGTTTATCCGCAATGAAACCACAGGAGAAATATGGCTCAAACATCGAATTCGTTTCATTAAGGAAAAAGATCGCCCCCAGGTTGGAATTTGTTTTCAGCATCAGCACATCCACCACTGACTGGCAGAAAGCAAGCTTTTCGTCATTCGCCAGCATGACATCTGCAATTTCGAGGATTCCGTTTTTGACAATCGTATCAAACTGGACCGTCTCGGCAAGCCTGTTCAATGCAGCAGCCAGCACACCAAGTTCATTTGTTGAATTATTCTTATTGCGCACATGATACCTGCCATTCCCGTAATGTTCGACACAAGAGACCAGTTCCCTGATGGGAAAAGTAATGCCCCTCATGATGAAAGAAAAAACAAAGATTGAGAAAACAAGAATAAGGAGCAGCAGGACCCAGAGTTGCACGTACAATTGGTTTCTTGCCTTTTCCGCTGTTTTGTAAAAATTAAACGCCCGGTCCTGGGCAAAATTCTCCAGGATATTCATCTTACTGATAATCTGAAGAACATGTTCTTCTCCCACAGTTTTGGTTCGCTGGATAGCTTCACGTTTTTCTCCCGCCTGGCTCAGCCGGATCGTTTCATCGCGAACCGGCTTCCAGTCCCTGAAGGTTATCATTGCAGTATCGATGGTGCTTTTTTTGCCAAGGTAAAGTGCATAAATGGTGTCGAACAAACGATATATTTCAGATTCGTTGACATTGATGCTGTGCACGGCCGCATTGAGCTCTTCCTGGTTTTCAGCCAGCGCCACGTTTTTCATGTCACGCTGTATGATAAAAATATTGGTCTGGATCTCCCGCACGGCTATATTTACTTTGAACGGATGCTGATAAAGGTAATCGGTATTTTTCCATATCAGTCCGGTGTGCCAGAAAGCCATTCCTCCCAAAAGCAATACCATGACAAAAATTGCGCTGAAGCCAAGCCAGAGACGGGTTTTTATTTTTATGTCTTTGAGACGCATATGAATGATTTACGATTTACGATTTACGATTTACGATTTACGATTGATTGGGATGCTAATTATTTATTTTTTACAAAGATATTTCCGATCGGGTAGAGATGGCGCAGTTTGCCGAAATTTTCAACGATTTGCCGTTCTGATTCTCCAACTACCAGGTAACCATTGCGGCCCAAAGAGTGGTAGAGCTTTTCAAGGATTATTTGCTGTATATCGTAATGGTAGTAAATGAGCAGGTTGCAGCAGCTCACCAGGTCGAAATCGGCGAAAATAGCTGCAGGCGGAGAGGTATATTCAGGGTCTGTGATATCTCCAACCGAAAAATCCACGTGGTGGAGAATCTGATCTTTTACGAAAAACGTCGATTTTTTCAGGTTAAAGTATCTGTCGATATATGAAAGCCTTGCATTCTGCAATGCATTGCTGTCATAGCATCCCTCCCGTGCTTTATCGACGGCTGCCGGGCAGATGTCGGTACCGAAAACCATTACGGGAATTTTATAATCCCTCCCGCTGATCACTGTGTCGGCAAGCATTGCCAGGGAAAATGCTTCGGGGCCTTCGGCGCAACCCACAGACCATATTCTCAGCGAACTGGAATTGTTGTGTTCCTTTACCTGCATCAGGTCCGGCAAGACAAATCCTTCCAGGATTGAGACATCCAGTGGATTTCTAAAAAACAGCGTATAGGATATATGAAGTGCATCCGACAATTTTGACAGTTCCTCTCTATCTGTGCGGAGAAAAGCCATGTATTCTGACAGCCCGGCGGAACCCGTCTCTTTCACCCGCTGGGCAAGGGTATTCTGCAGAAAAGATGCCGCATAAACAGAAATGTCCATTCCTGATTCATGCTGCACTGTTTCGATGAGGCGTTGGATTGTCACGAAAACCTATGATTGATGAATGTTATATTTTTCCGGCTGGTGTGATTTTAAAAGCAATTCATTGATCTCTTTTTTCAGTTCAATCATTTTCATCTCCCTGCCGATCATCAGGCTGTTAAACCGTTCCAGTTCCATGGCTTTCAGTCTCAATGCCTCTTCCGTTTGTTTCCTTTCCGTAATATCGATAGAGATTCCCCCGAGCAAAGCCGGTTTTCCCTTCTGTGGAATGACGAATTTTCGTGTTTCATAGTAGTGCACAACACCATTGACGTCAGGAGCAACTTCTTCGACCTTCACAAACCCATCCACCATGGCATGCTGATCGTCGGCCAGCAGTTTTGTTCCAAATTCACCGGGGTAAAATTCGGGGGGTGTCAAACCAAGCCAGGCAGATGCGCCCAGCACCTCGTCAATATTTTTATTGACGTAAACAGATTTGAAGTTGCTATCCTTGATAAAGGCAAAAGCGGGCAGATGTTCCATGAAAAGTGCAAATTTGTCTTCACTGTCCTGCAAGGCCTTCTCCACTGCTTTAAGGCCTGTACTGTCTGCCTGGTCCTTCAGGATTTTTCCGATCAGAACAGTTGCCAACGGGAAAACCACAAGAATACTGATTGCCAGCGTTTTAAATGCATCCAATCTCATGGGTGAAGGGATGGTGAAAATCAGGATGATCATGACCACATGCACGATCATGCTCATAACGAATAAATTAAACACGCTATACTGAAGTTTTGATTCTTTCTGATGCTGATGAAAAAGTATGCCGATCAGGGTCGAACTGATGATCACGGAAATTCCCATATAAACACCGCCGCCGCCAAGGTATATCCGGTAAACCAGAGCAATTGCAGCGGCAATCAGGCCAGCCAGCGGGCCAAAAAACAGGCCGCAAAGGCTGAGTATGACACTTCGTCCATCAAAAATAATCCCCGGGGAAAGGACGAAGGGATTCAACATGCCAAGCAGCGTTACAAGTCCAAAAAGGAAACCCTGGAGCATGACGCCGCTGGTTGTTTCGCGGTTATACCGGTGATCAATAAAACCGGAAAGAACACTTACCGACACCAGGATTGCGAGGTTGAAAATCAATTCGACTATGATCATGGGATATCCTGATTTTGATGAATGATATATTTTTCCTCCTCCCCAAGCCTGCCTGCCAGGAGGTTTATCTCCTTTTTTAGTTCAATCATCTTCAATTCACGGTCTATCATCATTCGATTGAACCATTCCAACTCCCCGATTTTCTTTTTCAGTGTTTCTTCAGTTTTCTTACGCTCCGTAATGTCACGGGCAATGGCGACGATCTCATCAGGACCATTGGGAATCATCCGTGCCTCATAATCACGCAATCCTCTTTCGGGCATGGGCAACTGGTATTCGAACTCCACCATTTTGCCCTGATCCAGTGTCAATCGAATATTGTACTCAATCAGGTCGGCAAAATGGGGTGGAGTGAGATCCCTGTTGTTTTTGCCTATGATGGGTTCCGACTGGCTGTAGAGATCCTCCTTGTTTGCCTTGTAATCCAGGTATACCCCTTCCCTGTTCATGCGAAAGATCAGGTCGGGAATTGCATCGAGCAAAGCCCTGGCATATTGTTCGCTTTTGTAAAGCGCCTCTTCAAACCGCTTGCTAACCACATATTCATAAGTAAGATTGGTTAGTTGCGACACGATTTCAATATCGTTATCATCATAATTTTCAGCTTTATTGCCCACACCCAGGATGGCCACCACTTTGTCGCCCCGGATCACAGGCACAACCATTTCCCTTATCAGCGCGGCATGTCCTTCAGGCAGTCCTTTCCTGTGCGGCAGGTTTGCATAGTCGTTGTGCACTACAGGACGCCTTTCCCTTACACAGTCAACCCAGACACCGGCCTCCGCGACCGGATAATGTTGTAATTCTCCTTCCGCGGTACAGTAACTTCTGAGGGTATTTGTCGACCAGGTTTGAAGGGTGATCATCGTTTCATCGGCTTCCAGGAAATGGAAGAAGCCAACCTGGCTTTCTGTCAATAATTCAACTTTGTCAATGGTGAAGGTAAGCAGTTCTTTCATATCATGATTCATGGCGAATTCACTGAGAATGACGCTTTCCGTCATCAACAACTCCCTTTTCCTGCGGGTAGTGATATCGCGCGCGATATGCACACTCCCGGTAATTTGTCCATTCTCATCGAACATGGGAGTCGTTGAAACATCAAATATTCCGTTCAGGAGGGGTTCCTCAACCTCGGCTTGTTCCTCACGACCCGTGCGCAATGTTCTGGCATGGGGGCAGAATTCCGGAATTTGATCGGCACCATGCACAATTTCGTAACAATGGCCTCCTATTGCACTCCTCCCCGCGCTGGCAAGTTTTGCGGCCATCGCCGTATTGGCTTTAACGATGCGATGATCGGTATCGATGATCGCGACGAGGTCGGGAATGGCATTGAAGGTTTTCTCCCAATTTTCAGTTGCCTTTACCAGGGAATCTTTTGCCAGTTTTCTTTGTGTGATATCGGTAAAAACAACCAACATGGCACGCGTGCCATTGTCAAGGAAGGGAATAGCTGAAACCTCGACATTTAAACTGGTTCCGTCAAGTTTCACAAAAACCTCTTCGGTTACCGGAGCCTGAATACCTTCCCGGAATGAAGTATTGATTCGTTGCAAGGTATTTTCACGCGACCCGGGGTGAACAAAATCAATGAGCGACATTCCCAGAAGTTCGCGGGGGTTTGATGCGCCAAGTAACTTTGCCCCTGCGAAATTGATAAATGAAATTTTACCCTCCCTGTGGATTCCGATACCATCCGGTATCAGGTCGACCAGGTTGCGAAATCTCAGTTCACTTTCATGCAATGCCGATTCTGACGATATTTTCATATGCTGCAATTATAGATTCGATTTGCTCTTGGGTGCTCCACCAATCAACCCTTTCAATAAATGAATAAAAGTACACTTTTTACCAACCGTGTTACAACCCGGTGATAAAATTCGGTGGAGGCTCTGGATAATTACAGGGGTAGTTCCATTTGACCGGCACTCCCTGCCCCTCCGTTCTCCTTCGGGGTCTCTGATTTTTCGGATCTCTTTTTCCTGGAAGGTTGTCCAGGGGCTTGTGCTCCGGCCGGAAACTCCTGGCTGGAAGATGATGGTTTCTCTTCTGCCAAAAATTCCTCTGAGGATCGAACAGGCTTCGCAGGGGGCGTCATCAAAATGGTCATTCCATCCCCTCCGGACTTTTGATCTCCTGCAGGATTATCGTTGGAAGGCAACTCCATTCCGTCTTCGACTGAATCGACCCGGAAAGGAAAGGTTGCTGGCTCCCCGGCAGCAAGATCACCGGCAGAATCCACACCCTCCTCAATCTCCATCGGTTCAATCCACACGACCTTCTTCACCGCATGAACTGAGAGCCGTTTGCCTTTTGCCTTGTAACCTTTAACACCGATGAACTCATGGACCACGAGATCTTCCTGGTCGGGGCCCTTGGTCTTCAGTTTCATATCAAACAGTATCTCCAGCCGTGGAAAGGGATCTGCACTGAAAAGGATCAGTTTGTCGGGATCCTCGACAAATTCAACTTTTTTCTCCGTCAGTTCGGCCTTGAACCTTTTGACATAATATTGCTTCGTCTCATGCTCCTGGTAAACAGCCGTATATATTTTTTCAGGATCATATTTTTCGATCAGGATCATATCTTCATCAAAGTGGGTAGAAAGGTCGAAGGAAGTGAGGCGGTAGTGGCCAGATTGCATCAGGCTGATGATGCGGTCGGTCCCTGAAAAGGCCCCTAGCAGCAGCCCGCGGTCATCAGTATTAAGACGCTGCACGGTTTCATCATACCAGATATTGAGCGATCCGAGGGTAGAGATGCCTTCCTGGCGCTGTTCGATCTTCCTGACTGCAAATTTGGTGAGGGTATTGCCCATGGAACTACGGCCTTTGATGGCAATCTCAGCAAAGTTGAAATCAAAGGAACTCTTCTTCAATCGTGGTTTGGGCTTCAACTCCACCCGGATCCCTTCGGCTTCACCGTTCGGGTTGGCAGTAAAGTACAGTACTTTCGAACCGGGCGTTCCTTTGGTGACGATATATTCCTTGTCTCGTGTCACCCCGAGAACGCTGAAACGCTTCACCATGATCTTGCCGTTTTTACCATCACGGTAGATCATGTTGTACACGGTACGGCTGTCGTTTTTATTGAAGACCGCAATATGGATGACATTTTGCCCTACAAAGATCTTGTTGGTAACTTTAACCACGATGAAGGTTCCGTCATCCCTGAAAACGATGATGTCGTCGATGTCGGAACAGTCGCACACAAACTCATCCTTTTTCAGGCTGGTCCCGGCGAACCCCTCTTCGCGGTTTACGTAAAGCTTTTCGTTTGCGGCAGCAACCTTTGCTGCTTCAATGTTGTCAAAGCTTCGTATCTCTGCCCGGCGATCGCGGTTTTTGCCATATTTTTTGCGGATCTGCCTGAAATACTCGATGGCATAATCGATGAGATGGGCAAGGTGGTTGTCCACCTCCTCCATTTCAAGGTTCACCGCTGCCATTGCTTCATCCGCCTTTGCTGAGTTGAACCTTGAAATTCGTTCGATGGGGATCTTGCGCAGCCGGTGGACATCCTCCTCCGAAACCGGCCGGATGATCTGATCTGCAAACGGTTTTAATCCGCTAAAGATTGCGAGGTCAATCTCTTCGGTCGTCTTGCATTTTTTTATTCCCTCGTATATTTCGTTTTCGATGAATATTTTTTCCAGCGAAATGTAATGCAACTGGTCGAGGAGTTCCTGTCTCCGGATATCCAGTTCAAGTTTCAGCAATTCAACAGTCCGCTGGGTATTCACCCTGAGAATCTCTGAAACTCCCATGAAACGGGGTTTTCCCTTTTCTATCACGCAGGCATTGGGCGAGATGGAAACCTCGCATTCCGTAAAGGCATAAAGGGCATCCATGGTCGTGTCGGGGGAAACGCCGGGTGCAAGGTGAATCAGGATTTCAACATCCGCGGCGGTATTGTCATCGATCTTGCGGATTTTGATCTTGCCCTTGTCATTGGCCGTTAGAATGGAGTCGATGATGGAGCCTGTGGTCGTTCCATAGGGAATTTCGCGGATGACAAGAGTTTTCTTATCCTCCAGGATGATTTTTGCGCGCAGCCGGATCTTTCCCCCGCGGAGGCCGTCATTGTAGCGCGACACATCAACCATTCCCCCGGTGAGAAAATCGGGAAAGAGTTCAAACTCCTTCTCCTGGAGAATTTTTATCGATGCATCGATCAGTTCATTAAAATTATGAGGAAGGATTTTGGAAGCAAGTCCAACGGCAATCCCTTCAACACCCTGGGCCAGCAGCAGGGGAAATTTGGCCGGGAGGGCAACCGGTTCCTTGTTCCTCCCGTCATAGGATGCCTGCCAGGTGGTGGTTTTCGTGTTAAACAGCACCTCGTGTGCGAATTTCGACGGGCGCGCTTCGATGTACCTTGGTGCCGCCGCACTGTCGCCGGTGAGAATATTCCCCCAGTTTCCCTGGCAATCGATTAGCAGGTCCTTCTGGCCCAGTTGCACCAGGGCATCACCAATGGAGGCATCGCCGTGGGGATGATATTTCATGGTATGGCCGATGATGTTGGCCACTTTGTTGTAACGTCCGTCATCCAGCTCCTTCATGGCATGGAGGATGCGCCGCTGAACAGGTTTCAGCCCATCGGTAATCTCCGGCACCGCCCGTTCCAGGATAACATAGGAGGCATAATCCAGGAACCAGTTCTGGTACATCTGCGAAAGATGAACCGTCTCCTTTAAAGTTCCCGATTCGAGCTCGGGGCTGTCTCCGTTGTTTATTTCGTCAGAAGGCATTTAAAAGTCAATTATGAATTCAATAATGCAGAAAATGCAAGCAATGAAAATAATGCAGGCAATGCAGGCAATGCAGAAAATTTAAGCAATGCAGGCAATGCAGAAAATGAAGGCAATGCATGCAATTTTTTCATTGTTTTCATTGTTTTCATTTCACTATCTTCGAAATTGCCCTGAAAGTTTCTCCACCGGAGTACCGGAGCAGTTCGAATAAAATAGCTTCGAAGGTGGTGACAATCACCCCCTCGCTGTTCATCCGTTCGAGGGCGATCCGTTTATCATTCAGGTTTCTTGATGAGATGCAGTCTTCGACCACCACCGGGTGATATCCGTTCTGCTGGAGATCGATCGCTGTCTGCAAGACACAAACATGGCTTTCGATGCCGGCAATGATCACGTAATCTTTCCCTGAAGAGGCAAGATCGAGCATGAAGCGGGGTTCATCGCAACAACTGAAGGAGCTTTTCTCAATGCGTTCTACCTCTGTTATCCTGGTTGCAATCTCCTGAATGGTCGGTCCAAGTCCTTTAACATATTGCTCGGTGACAATCACCGGTATCTCAAGCAGCTTCATACCTTCTATCAACAGAGGGATGGTCCTGCGAAGCATGTCAGGTTCGGCGATTGCAGGGAAGATGCGCTCCTGGACATCGATCACAAGGAGCAGGGTTTTTTCTTTGAGGATTCTCATTTTTCGAACTATAATGCAAACAATGAAGGCAATGAAAGCAATGAAGGCAATGAAAGCATTGAAGACAATGAAGACAATTCAAGCAATGAAAACTTTGAAAACATTGAAAACAATGCAAGCAACAAAATTAAGATTTCCGGTGATTGTTATTGCTGTTTGTTCAAAACTTAATAATTGTTTGCAGGTGGCCGGTTTTGAATCTATTTTGGAGCCAAAGTCAGTTAATTGGTAAATTGAAAAGCAAAGTACTTCACGGCCGACCGTAAAAACCTTAACAAAATAAAATATTAATTAACCAATTTAATGATTTACATCACATTAAAAAAGTTTTGTTAAGTATATGAAATATTTTGCCTGAAATGAATAAATTTGTTAAATTCGAAGGTAAGAGAATGAATGACCCCGCGGCAAGCGACTGGGTATCTTGGGAATTATTTCCAATTCGCTTAGAGCAGCGGAGAACTAGCCCCAAATAGCATAGAAGAACAACAGAGTTACAGCTTTGGCCCCCATAGGGGTTTTCAAGTGCACTCTTTTCTCAGGTGGATTCTCTAATTAAACAATTTTCAACTCTTGATTCACAATAATGAAGAAAATCAGCAGACTATTGCATATCCCGTCAGTGTATTTCAGAACGATATTTTATCTATTTTTGCCACCCGATCTGACATAAACTTCTAACCAAATCTTTCCATGATCTTCAGAAAATCATTTATTTTATGCCTGGTGGCATTGGCTTTATTATTTCCAGTCCGGTCATTTTCCCAAAAGGGAGATGCCGGAACGAAAAACCAGTCGGCAAAAGTTAAAAAATGCGACACCCTCTATTACTATGGTGTTGATCTCTCGCATGTCAGGGTAACCGATGGGTCGAAGACCGATCGCAGCCTGAATTACAGTACGGTCTATCCTCCGGCCTGGATCGGCTACGTGGAAAAGGAGTTGCCTCCATACAAATATGTGCAGCCTAAATTGAAAAATCGGGTGTTTTATTATGTGGCGGAGGATGTACAGAAAAACACCCTGAAAGTTGTTCCTTCATTCATTATCAGCGAAGACTATTCATTTCCTGCAGATACCGTAAACAAAGCGGTGAAGAGCTATTCACTCTCACGGCACACCGGGATCGGGTTGGTAATCATTGCCGAGAATTTCAACAAGAACCATGAATCTTCATCCAGCTGGGTTACCTTCTTTGACATTAAAACACGGGAGGTGCTCTGGACGGTCAAAGTGTCGGGCAAGTGCAGCCATATGGGTTACACGGCGCATTGGGGATCAGGCATTGTTTCCGGGTTTAAAAAGTTCGTCTCTTCAGTTTACTGAACAGGACCGAGGTAATAAGCAGTCCTGAAATTTGAGTCCAATCAATTTGAACTCAACAATTTTCATCCTCTTCATATTTACATGCAGTTTGCAATCGCCCCAAAGGCAAACACTTTCTAAGCCCCACCAATACAGGTTCTTCAGTGGGTTTACCCTCGTCAGAATAAGAATTTGATTATATAAATCGTACCGTTAAATCCTTTGCTACTTTTCTAAAATCCGTATCGATAGTTATGATGCCCAGTTCGTATTCAATTGCAACGGCTGTCTGCATTGAATCATCAAAATCGGGTTGATATTTTTCAGCAATTATTGAAATCTGAGGATACTTTATTAAAGGAAGTGAGATTATTGAGCCATTGTTGTCACTTTCGGAAATTAATCAGACTGTCGAGTGAAAAGAGAATAATTGTGAGTTGATGGAGAATTATGAATAGCAAAGAGTGTTGCTGGCTATATGGATACAATCATTGGAATCAACAGATAAAGCAAAGAATATTTTCTAAGATTTCAAAGAACTTGATTTTATGCATCTTATGATTTGGCCCCGACCATCACCTGCATCCCCGAAGCTGCAGTGATCAGCCGTATATCGGTTAACCCGGCATCCTCCATCCATCCGCGAAGTTCCAATTCCGTATAGGTATCGCCATGTTTGGTACCCACCAGCATATTCAGGGCAAACAAGGCACCGGCAAATGGCTCGGTGCGTTGCTCATTCATTACATGGTCCATGATAACAAGCTGGCCTCCTTTTTCAAGGGCTTCCGCTCCCCTCGCGATCAGCAGGGTGTTCTCTCCGGGGTTGTTGATGTGGATGATCGCCGACATCAGCACCAGTTGAAAGCCGCTTCCAAAATAATCGCAGTGGTAATCACCCTCCATGGTAGTTACTTTATCGGCCAATCCAGCCTTATCAATGTATTTCCGGGTAATCGGCACCACATTGGGCAGGTCAAGGATCACCCCCCTGATGGCAGGATTCTTTTCAATGAATGCAAAGGTAAAAGCGCCGGATCCGCCACCTACGTCTAAGGTCAGGTGCGTGGCAGAAAGGTCCAGCATGGATGCAAGTTCCTTTCCCTGTGCCACTCCCCTTGCATGCATGGCCGCGATGAAGGACTCAAGCCATTCATTCCCCCGTTCGTTGATACCGGGTCGCGCAGGTTCCGACACACATGATCCTGTTTTAACGGCATCTGTAAGGGTGCTCCATGTTTTCCACAGAGCCACCGAATGATCAAGGCCGCTCATAAACGAGGGTGAGGTGGAAACAAGGAATTTTTCTGAAAAGACAGAATTGGCAAAACCTTCATTTTCCCTCACCAAAAGCCCGGTGCCGGTCAGCGCATTCATCAGCCGGTCAGTAGCCCTTACATCGATACCAAGTGAAACTGCAACATCACGTGAGGTCGCACGTTTCCCTGAAAGTTTATCAAAAATCCGAAGTTCGAATGCAGACAGCACCAGGCGGCTGATTCTGAATGCGTTTACAGTTTCCACCAATTCAGATGGAGAGGT
>CAIKNA010000257.1 GCA_903828645.1 uncultured Bacteroidales bacterium | reverse complement strand
TACATTGGTTTTTACTCAACGGTTTCCCGATGAAACTGCATGCAGAGAGCATTACAGGGATATGCGGATCAAGCAAGGCTTGACCTGCAAGAAGTGTGGCGGAACCAGTCATTTCTGGCTGGCATCTAAATGGCAATTTGAGTGTAAGATCTGTCATTTCCGTACAACCTTAAGAAGTGGGACAATGATGGAACATTCCAATTTACCATTCAGAATCTGGTATCTGGCAATCTTATTTATGACTGCTACAAAAAAGGGCATCTCAGCCTGTGAGATGCAGCGCCAGTTGGGGTATAACAGATATATGACGGTGTGGTCCCTAATGCATCGGATCAGAACCTTAATGGGTAAAAGGGACGATTTGTATTCACTCACTGGAATGATCGAGTTTGATGAGGGGTTCTTTGAAATAGCAACATCAGAAAATGAGCGGAAGAGCCTGAAACGGGGCAAAGGTAGCCAGCGGCAGGAAGATGTTGGTGTAATGGCAGAATCAACCCCATTAGTGGACATTAACACAGGAATCGAAACTAAACATTGCAGATATTTCAAAATGAAAGTTTTAAATTCTCAAAAATCAGAATCGGTTAATACTCTCTTTCAGGATAAAGTTACATCCGACAGTATCGTATTTACTGACCAGGGTAAAAACTACCAGGACATTCACAAGTATGTCGATATGCATATCACCGAAAAATCATCAAAACATACTACGAGAACAACGCTTAAATGGGCTCACATTGCGATCAGCAACGCTAAAAGAACTTTTCTTGGTGTCTATCATAAAATGAGCTCAGATCACTTACAAAGCTATCTAAACGAATTTGCATACAAACTGAATAGGAGAAATTTCGCTGATTTATTCGAAAGGGTAATCATAGCTGCTGTTTTTCCTTACTGGTACGAAAGTGCTTAATCAATTAAAATATTGAAAATGGTTAAAAATAGTTGACCTGATTATAAACGGGGAACAAGGAAAAATCATACAGGAAAAAGGAGAAATAAACTTTCATAGCTATGGCAAAATCAAAGAAATTGCTTGATGGACCAATGAAATGGCATCATTACATCGCAGCATTTTTTGCAGGAGGATTTTTAACGAATGCTGTTCCACATTTTGTTAATGGAATATCAGGAAACGCTTTCCCTACACCCTTTGCCAATCCGCCAGGTCATGGACTTTCATCTCCCCTGACGAATGTACTTTGGGCATTATTTAATTTGCTTGCAGGATATTTGCTTTTCAGGCTTAGCAGGATAAATTCAAAGAGTAAATCAGGATTGTTCATATTTTTTACAGGAATGATCCTTATTGGTATTATGTGCAGTATTACATTTATGGATAAAGCAAAATGAATGTTTCTAAAACCAAATTAAAAAGTCAGCCCTGTCAAAACGGAAGCACCAATGCGGAGAACAATGCATGCAATCTTTATCCGAACCTGGAAACCAAAATACTTTAAAATAACCTGAACCTGGCAGAATACTCATTGCGGCTGCCAGCGGAACCTTAAAAGCAAGTATGTATTCTGATTCATTGTATTTATTTTGATGGAAGTATGAAAACAAAAAAGTTTAAACGGGTTGAGGCGTATTATAAAGCTTTTTATTTAATCTTTCTTTTCGTGTCATTGACTTCAAATAAAATTACTGCGCAAAATAATGGTATTATTGCGACTAAGATAATTTCAGACTATAATGAAGTACCTGGAATAAATTGGAAATTCAAAACCAACGCCCCACTATTCGCCTCTCCAGTTGTAAATGAAAATTTTGTGTACGTTGGTGGAGTGGATAGTATTTTATTTGCAATCGATATTAAAACCGGAATAGAAAAATGGAGATTTCATACAAAAGGAGAAATACGCTCAAACGTTTGTGTGAATGATGATCAACTCTATTTAAATGGCGGCGATGGGAATTTATATGCTATAAACAAAACAACCGGGAATCTTTTATGGACTTTTTCTTCAAAAGGAGAAAGAAAGTATGATTTTGCAGACTACTTTCATTCTTCGCCGATTTTTAAGAAAGGAATCGTGTTTTTTTGTTCGGGGGATGGGAATTTTTATGCTGTTGACAGCAAGTCAGGTAATTTGATTTGGTCATTTAAAACCGGAAGCATTGTTCATTCCACACCTGCGATTGATAATGATAAAATCTTTTTCGGGTCATTTGATGGATTTGTATACGCACTTAATTCGACGAATGGCAGTTTAATCTGGAAATTTAAAACAGTTGGCCATCTTTATTTTCCTGTTGGTGAAGTGCAGGGATCTCCTGCTGTTTATAAGAACCTGGTTTTTATCGGGGCAAGAGATTATAATGTATATGCGCTTGACAAGGATAAAGGTTATTGTCATTGGAATAAAGCTTTTACAAATGGATGGGGGTTAAGTAATACTGTTCAGGATTCTGTTTTATTTACAGGAACAGCGGATGAACGTGTATTGATTGCATCTGATCCTGAAACGGGTAAAGAATTATGGAATGTTAAAATGGAGTTTCTCGTTTTTGGAAATGTGGCAAACAGTAAGAATAATTTATACCTGGGGACCACCAATGGGAAGATCCTGTGTTTTAATAAGCTTTCAGGCAGAAAGCTATGGAGTTTTGAAACTGAATCCTACCTTGAAAAGAAATTAAAATATTTTCAGGCTGATGATTCATACAGGGATGACATTTATTCAATAATTAAATCCAATGAACAATTTCTTGATGTTGAATGTGAATTGGGTGGAGTTTTCTCCACGCCATTTGTTTCAGAGGATTTCATTATTTTCCCGAGTACAAATGGGATTTTATATTGTTTGAAAAGATAGACGTTGATATGTGTGTGAGTCTGATATTGCGGGCTTGAGCCAGGACTTTTAGCACAAGACATAGGGCAGAATGTTAGCTGCCGGATAACAAAATGAAACAAAGTAGATGATGACAAATTCAAAATGCCTTAACTGTGATTCTGAAATAAAAGGAAGGTTTTGTTCTAACTGTGGACAGAGTTCTGATACAAAAAGAATTAACTTTCACTATTTATGGCACGACATTCAACACGGTCTTCTGCATATTGACAAAGGGATTTTATTCACTGCAAAAGAACTTTATACAAGACCAGGCAACTCCATCAGGGAGTTCTTGAATGGGAAAAGAGTAAATCATTTTAAGCCCATATCACTGGTAATAGTTCTTGCGGGTATTTATAGCCTGCTCTCACATTATTTTGAGCTAAACTTATTCTCCGGCTTTTACGAAATTAATGGAAATGGCGGGTCCTTTGAAAATAGTAAGACGGTGGTTGATAGTGTCAGTAAATGGTTTTCAAATCATTATTCAATCATGTCTTTAATCCAGATTCCTGTTTTTTCGCTGGGTACTTACATTTGTTTCAAAAAAGTGAAATATAATTTTACTGAACATCTGATTATTAATACATTCATTGCAGGACAAAAATTAATACTTCATATTTTGACATTTCCCCTCTATTATTGGCTGAACAAGACATCTTATTCAAGACCCGTTGATCAGGCAGTAGATGTTATAGGTTTTGCAATTGCATTCTGGACTCTTTATCAACTGTTTAATGAACTGAATTTTTCTCAGAGATTCTGGAGAACATTGTGTAGTCTTGTAATTCCATTTGTATTCATGATATTATTAGCTGTGCTAATATTTTTGACGTTAATTAAAGCGGTTAATTAATAAAACATTTGAAACACTTTATTAAACGGTCTCATTGTTCACTGGCAATTGTACAACCTTCACTTTCATGAGTCAACAGTTTCAGGAACCCTGGGGTTTCTTAACATCTTAAAGCTTGCAATGGTTCAATATTTAAAAAATATTAAATTTGGGGAAGGGATATCCAATATGGAGAACAATACTTAACCAATCGAACTAAAGAGTAATTATATTCATGTTTATGAAAAAGTTAGCCGCACTCATTTTCATGCTTGTTTCCATTTCAGGGCATTCAGAAATTACACTGGATTTTCAAAAGCCGCTCAATCTCTATCCTGTCAGGTTGAACAATACGGAAGTCAAGTATGTGGATAAAGCTGAAGTTGAGTATAGTTCCCAGACCCAATTTACCCTTTATAATCTTGACGGAACACAATACAAGATCATTCAATTGCCGCTAAAGCCCAGTGCGAATGCATTTATCAACCGCATAGCCTGGATATCCACGACGCTGTTTGACAACGATCCTTCGAATATAGAATTCATGTTAAGTTATCAATGGGATAGTCTTTCGGTGGGTACCAATTATAAAGTGGTAATCGGAAGGGAGGATGGCACGATTTTGCTTGATGAGATGAATGCCATGCCGAATTATTGGGATCCTTTAGTTTATGGAACAGCACAGGGAACAAAATTGTTGCTGTACTACGAATTTGCCAGCATTCCTTTCCCTTACCAGACAAAAGTTTTCAGCCTTCCGGGAGAAATCCCGACGTCCATCGCGCTTTCTGATAATCATGTGCATGATTTTATCTCCCTGTATCCAAATCCCAACAATGGTTCATTTCTTATAAAAGTAAATGCAAGTTCCGAAAAGACAGTTTCATTTGATTTGTACAGTGGTAATGGCAAGTTGATCGATACATTCAGGTCTGCTGATAAACTTATAAGCGTAACAAAACCTGCTTTGCCGGACGGGTTATATTTATTGAAATCCCGGTCGGAACATATCAATTCAACAGATAAAGTGATCATTAAAAAATAGATGCTATGACAAGCCTGCAAATGCAGGGAGGGCGATAATCATAGCAATAAAATAAAACTATAGATCATGAAACGGGGTTATCTGTTTAAACACTTTACCGGAACATTGGTATTTTTTTCGATCCTGTTTATCAGTGCCGGACGGGTTGTTTACTGGCAGGGGCTGATTTACGTGATCATTGGTCTGATCATGAGTGTTGTAAGCTACACTGTTTTACGACCAGATCCTGAACTTTTAAATGAACGTTCAAAACCGGGAGAAGGAACTAAAAGATGGGATAAGAAAATCCTGGGATTGTCTTTGCTGGTTACGATTTCCATGTATGTCACTGCCGGTCTTGATTCGGGCCGTTATCACTGGTCTCACAGTTTTCACTGGAGCATCTGTCTCCTGGGGATTATCCTGACTGTTTCAGGTCAACTCATATTCCTGGTTGCACAGAAGCAAAACAGGTTTTTCTCAAGTACAGTGAGGATTCAAACTGAAAGAGGCCATGTTGTTTGTGATACCGGGTTGTATAAATTTGTCAGACATCCCGCCTACCTGGGTTCAGTCATTCAATCACTGGGATTCCCACTGCTCTTTGGTTCACTCTGGAGCATAATCCCGATAGGTTTGATGCTTATTTTATTACTAGCACGGACTAACATGGAGGATAAAACATTGAAAAGTGAATTGAAGGGTTATCCTGAATATTGTGATAAAACCCGGTACAGGATCATTCCAGGTGTCTGGTGATCCTTTTGAACTACAGGTTGTCAAGTGATGCAAAGTTACTGGCAACGGCTCATACGCAATCCCGCACTTCGTGACTCCGCGAATTTCAGGGTTGAATGTTGGGAAGCGGGGCTGAACATTTTAAATTGAATAATAAAAACTAAAGAAAATGGAAAAAGTGACATGTACTAATTGCGGGAAAGAGAATAAACTTAATGTCAGATATTGTTCGGGTTGCGGACATGAACTACCCAAAATTGAAAAGGAGATTATCCATCAGCCCCTGCAGCAAGCAGACGCTGTTAAAACGAATCAAAGAAAAAAATTGATCGGGTTGATCGTGGGAGCCCTGGCTTTCGGGCTTTCCTATTTTGCAGTTCAGCAAATTTTCTTTTCACCGCCTTCAATCGATAAACTGTTGATGCAAACAGCAAATGAAGTTAATAAGACATGCCCTATGATGGTTGACCAGTTTACCCGGCTGGACAATGCACTTGCAGTGCCTGGTAATTCGTTCCAGTATAATTATACGCTGATTAATAATGATAAATCTGAGATAAGTCTCGATACGGCAAAAAAATATATTGAACCTGTTATCATTAACCGGGTCAAAACAGATCCCGGGTTAAAGTTTTTCAGGGACAAAAATGTAACGATGATATACAATTACCGGGATAAAAACGGTGTATTTGTTGTAAAATATACTGTTACGCCGGACATTTATAATAAGCAGTAGAGGCCGTCGCGAGTAATAAAGATACGATGCAGTTGCCAGTAAAAATCTTGTTTGCATTTATGAAACTGAAAG
Organism: uncultured Bacteroidales bacterium; assembly: GCA_903828645.1. Taxonomy (GTDB): domain Bacteria; phylum Bacteroidota; class Bacteroidia; order Bacteroidales; family FEN-979; genus CAIVAT01. Next base: position 10,349 of record CAIKNA010000257.1, on the reverse strand, counting down.
GACTATAAAAATATAATTAGTATGGAAGAAAAGATCTATAAAGCAGCGAGACTTTCTGAAGGGAACAAATTTTTTCCTGCAGAAATTCATATTGGGATCAGCGAAATAACACTGAAAATTCCTGGCTTTTTCAGCGGAAAATCAAGGCATATCGTTTATCAGCAAATCGAAGGTGTCAATGTAGATACGCCGATGATCGGGTATTCGACGATAACATTTATTGTAGGTGGTGAAAGAGTTGTTGCGCATGGATTTACAAAAAGTGAAGTCAGGGAGATTAAGCAAATCTGTTCTGAACAGATTTTGGCAAATAGCGCGAAAAGCCAGAGTGATATTATTGCCAAAGCAATCTCATCTGCAGGAAATGCTCAAAGTAAAGGGCAGATCAGTGTTGCAGACGAACTGATAAAGCTGAAAACACTTCTTGACAGCGGGGCGATTACGCAGGATGAATTCGATGAACTGAAGGCTAACCTTATGCATAAATAATGTTTGAATATGCTGAGGAATCTCCTTTGCATTTTTACTCATTGCAAGTTTACCTTTTACAATCTTACTTTTCAAAACAATGATTCAATAAAGAAAAGTGTGAAAATGTAACTTCTGAAATTTTAATGTCCGTTGAATGTTAAACCATTTGAAGTTTATAGAGACAATTCTTTATTTAAAGGATTAGTAGGCGAGCCGGAGGTTTTATCAAAGCATATTTCGTATGCTCCCAGACATGGACGTTTCGGGGATGACAGAATTCATTTTATCTTACAACTGCAAACTCGGACTCATGTCAATTACCGGCATTGCAAAGATATTGTCAGGCTACACACTGCATCCTTACAGCAGAAATGGTATTCCGGGATGTGAAATGTAGCGGGACTCATCTTAATAAACTGTGCAATAGTGTTCAAATTGGCTTACAATCTAAACAAGAGCGCAAGAATTATCCTGGTTTCTGTTTTAACAAGGTCTGGTCTCCAGGATGGACCCAATGGGGTCGTTGTATATCCCGAGGGTGATGTAACGCCACCCGGTCCGGCAAAATAGGGTACACTTGATTCCCTGTGTACAAGTTCAATGCGGAATGTCAGACATTGGAATGGCATAATGTCAAGATTTGTCGAACAATCCCACCCCACGAATTTATCGCCCGGGTTTGCCGTAAATGGATATGCGCCTTCGGTTTTAGTAGGATCATTGGGGTCTGGCAGAGGGCTGGCTTGCCCGGTGGGATATAGAACAAGGTAACGTCCCGGATTGGTCATTACTCCGCCACCAAAGGTCCATGCAAACTTGTTTTTTGAAAACCATATCCGGTTGTAGAACATGGCACTTGCAAAGTACTGTGCCGGACCGTGAATACTATCCCCATTTGTCAGGCCATTTACCCCGTCCCCTTTTTCAAACCCAAAATCACCAGTCAGTGAAAATGCCATCATGCTGATTCCTCCTGCTGAGGGACGATTGAAATAACGAAAAAGTACACTGTTATCTGAATGAAACCGTTTTCTGCCAGGCAACCCTGCAGCATCGGTGCCATAATAATCATTGGTGAGAATTTTAAAATTGCTGTTAGGCATATATGTAATATTGAAACCTAAACCCGGCATCGCATTGAATTCTCCGTAGCTCTGCCATCCATTAATAATCCAGGGTTCAATTTTCAGGTATTTGGACGGAAAAATCTGGAGGCGGATCCCATTGAAAAACCAGGGGGTATTGTCGGATGTAAAGGATGCCTGGTATTCCCAGTTTTCTTGCTGGTAATAGGAATTCAATCCGATATATGACATAAACAGACCGGCATCAATATTGATCCCATACCATTTGTTGAAATGGTATCCTGCATAAGCCTCGCTTAAATAGCGATAAACATTGGCCAATTGGTATTGCCCGCGATAAGGACTATAATCATTACGAGGAACTACAATGGAACGCATGCCGAACTGTGTCATAAATCTTGCCCTTACATTGCGAAACCCAAAATCACCGCCAAGGTGGAGCGCTGAAAGTTGAACCTCATTGTCCCTTGCCAGCGCTGTTGACCCGACTACGGTATTATCAATAGGATTATTGAATGAATAAGTGTAATTTACATCCATCAGAATACTGGGTGTGAAAAACTTTATTTTATTAAATATTGATGAATCCCTGCGATCACTACCATTTTGCCAGGTAGTATTTATGCCATCGAATGGGATTTTTTCAGATTCAATGATGTCCTGAGCCAGCATATGAAGGTTGATGGCCATTATTATGATAATAAGAATGCGTGTTTTCATTTCTATTCAGTTAGTTATTCAATTTGACTAATGATCGTTTACTCTCTTCGTAAATTCTGTTTAATATGTATTTATTACTCAATTTGTCATATTCAATTAGTTCATTATCGTTGCTGAAATACGCATTTAATAGCAGATGAAATGCCATGTCATCTTTGAGAACCATTTTAAGATTCCAAAGTGAGAGTGAATAGATTGGAGAGTCCGGGTTTACACTGAAATAGTAGTTTGTAACATAATGAATGTTTCTAGGCACTCCAGCCAGGAAGGTTTTGCTGTAAAGCAAAATCTTTTCCCTGGGATTGAGTATGCGATAAGCTACATGGTTAAAGAACCGATAACAAAAATTCCGTTTGTCACGATACCCGAAAATTGAATCTTTCATAAGTCTAATCACTGAATCCCCAATCGTTAGTTTGATATGTGAGGTGTTAAAGATTTCATCTGAATTGAATTTGTATTTTTTATTTGTGGAACAATGAGGGAATGAAACCTTCATTTTGCTGAAATCATCTGCAGTTAAAAAGATACCTTCAGTTTGTTGCTGGGCCAGGACTTTCGAAGTAAAACAGACAAATATTAACAGAATTAATAAAGTCGAACCGATTCTTTTTGTTTGAATCCTAAAGAAGGTTTGCTGACCTGGGATATTTATTAAAAAACGTTTTCTTTTCATTGTTTGAGGTTTTTCTTGTTTTGTTGATCTTCGATTTTAAAATTTACCAGATATTTAAAGGGAATCTAATAGATTCCCCAGGGAGAAAAAAGGCACAAATTACCCTGTACATGTAATCCGGACGAGAATTTATGCCCGATAGAACTTGGGTTACCATTAAACGTGTAGCGTTCATAATACATCAATTTAGAACGATGCAAAATTGCAATGGAATAAATAAGGATTTTATTCTGATTATTCGTAGGATATTAAAACTTCATAAAGAAGTTACTTCAAACACTTATTCAGATGGGGAAGGTTTTTGAATAGAGAATTAAGGAATTCGATAAGGCAAGAAGGTGAAGGAAAATAAAAAACCCCAAACCGGTTTGGGTGAGGAATTGAATTCATTCGGAGTGTAAAACCGGAAGTGTCAAGTCTAAAACGAAAAGGTGCAAAGTGCAAATTACTTTACACTTTGCACCTTGCACTTTGCATTTGTTCTCGTAGCGTGGACGAGAGTTGAACTCGTGACCTCCGGGTTATGAATCCGACGCTCTAACCAACTGAGCTACCACGCCGTTTTTGGGAGTGCAAAGATAGAAAAATTGTTGAAGGATTACCGGCTTAATTTCACTTTCATCAAAATCCACCAAATCACTCCGATGGAGTAACAACTCATGAGAGCGGAAAGAAGGATGAATACTGTCATTACATCGTGATAAAAGAGCGCCCCTGCGGTTATCGTTATCAGCATACAGGCTGCACCGGTCAGTGAGAGCCAGAACATCTGCCGGGTTTCCCTTATGATGAGCGGGGTCTGGGAAATGGTATACCGGATAAAATCAAAAAAGAACCACGGGGCAAGGATCCGGGTTATCTGGCCCGATTCAAACCACGCTTTGCCAAAGATCAGGCTGATCACCCAGGGACCGATGGTGATCATTACAAGGAGTACCGGCAGGGCCACCAGGGTGGCAATCTTCAGCGTCTTCAGGACCAGCGTGTAAAGACTGTCATCCTTCTGATATTTTTCGGAAGCATCTTTGTAAAAAACTTGTGCAATGGATGTTCCTACCAGCCACATGGGTGCCTGGAGCAGTCGCAGCGAAAGGGAATACCAGCCAAGGATCTCCGATGAATAAAACATCTGCAGGAGGAAGATGATCCCATAGAGCTGCACCAGTTCCACGAGCATCTGGGGCGTATTGGCCAGCGGAAGATCCCTGTACTGCCTGACAAGGGAGCGCTGACCGGAACGATCATACTGACTGATCTGGCTCTTATGTTTTTTATAGGCCACAAAAATGAAGAACAGGTTGAAGAGCAGGAGCCCGGCTAAATTCCCGATGAGGAGGCCGAAAACACCAATCCCGATAAAACCGAGATACAGGGTGCCAAAGTTATTTCCAACCGAACTCAGTACTTTCGATAACGCCAGTGTTTTGTACTCTTTTTGCCGGTTAAACCAGTTCTGGAACACATTCCCGGATGCGATCATGAATACCATGACCGGGATAAAACAAAGCAGGTATTTATAGAGAGGGTCCATTGTGAATGATCCCAGGAACCAGGTATTGATGACAAATACGCTGAATGCAATACAAAGGCAGATCATGAATGCTGTGCCGATGGAAATGAACGCCAGGTTCACTGCATCTTTTTCCTTTTTTGGTAATACGATGGCCATCTCGAAACGCAGGGTTGCGACCCATCCAAAACCTCCTATAACCGAGATGAGAAAAGTGAATGTTCCGAAAGCAGCCGGTGTATAAAGCCTCGTAATGACAGGGGAGAAAATAAGGGAGATGGCTTGCGCAATGGCCGTGCCGGAGATAAGTGTTGCTGAATTCCTGATAAAATCAGATCTGTTCCGAAGTAATTTTATCATTTTGGGAGTATTTACCGGACTGATTTACCCGATCCAGATCGTCTTGATGTTCACAAATTCCCTGATGCCATACGTTCCCAGTTCACGGCCATAGCCCGATTTTTTTATACCACCAAAGGGCAACCTGGGATCAGACTTGGTCAGCCCGTTGACAAAGACCGCACCGGTGTTGATCTTCCGTGCAACGGCTTCGCCTCTTTTCAAATCCTTTGTCCAGACGCTACCACCGAGGCCGAAGATGGAGTCATTGGCAACCCGGATGGCTTCCTCTTCATCTCTAACAGGGATGATGGCAACTACGGGTCCAAAGGTCTCCTGTTCGAATACCGGCTGGCTGTTGGTGACATCAGCAAGGATCGTCGGGAGATAGTAAAAGCCCTTGCGATCCGGTCTTTTCCCGCCAAGCACCAGCCGGGCACCCAACTTAACTGAAGCCCGGACCTGTGCATCCACATCATCAACCAGGTCTTTCCTGGCTAATGGACCAACCTGTGTATTTATGTCGAGCGGGTCACCAATGACCAGTGATCCAAGGACGTTCCTGATATTTTCTTCAAACTCTTTTACCCTGGATTCAACGACGATGAACCGCTTGGCCGCAATACAGCTTTGTCCCTGGTTGATCATTCGTGCAGTCACAGCGGTCTGCACGGCTTTGTCCATGTCGGCATCTTCCAATACGACGAAGGCATCTGATCCTCCCAGCTCGAGAACGGTTTTTTTGATGTTTTTTCCTGCAGCGCCTGCTACCTGTATACCTGCGGATTCACTACCCGTGAGTGTCACCGCCATGATGCGCGGATGTGCAATGATGGGTTCAACCTTGTCTGACGTGATCATCAGTGTCCGGAAGACATTTCCAGGGAAACTGGCTTCGCGAAAAATCGATTCAATGGCGAGTGCGCAGCCGGGTACATTGGAGGCATGTTTCAGCACTGCAGCATTGCCTGCCATCAGGGTAGGAGCAGCGAAACGAAAAACCTGCCAGAAAGGGAAATTCCAGGGCATTATGGCAAGGATCACGCCCAGCGGCTGGTAGGTGACAAGACTGCGTGAGGCATCGGAGGGAAGGATATCATCCTCCAGAAGATGCTCAGCCTCCTTTGCATAATAATCGCAGGCATTGGCGCATTTCTCAATCTCTGCCATGGATTCCCGCAGGATCTTGCCCATCTCTGTGGTGATGAGGCGGGCGAGAGCTTCTTTCCTGGAACGCAGGATTTCCGCTGCCTTGATGAATAGCCCGGCACGGTAAGCAAAGGTTGTATCCTTCCAGGTCAGCCATTCGGTATGAACCTTCTCAATAATCTCGTTAACTTCGGAAGGAGTATGTTCCTGGTAGGTTTCCAGGATTTCGGTGGTTGTAGGATTGATGCTTTGCATGGCGTGCCTGAATTACAAATCAAAAATCATTACTTGTCATTCTTTATTTATTTCACGCGGAGTTTCGCAAATTACGCGCAGAGTTTCGCAGATAAGAATAGTTCCTGATCACTGATATTCGTCATTCGCTATTCCCGGATTCTTCATTCGCATATTATTTTTTTAATTTCTCCACCAGGAATGCACCTGTATAAGAGTCTTTGCATTTGGCGAGGTCTTCCGGTGTTCCGGCAAAAACCACATTTCCGCCGCTTTCGCCACCTTCCTTGCCCAGGTCGATCACCCAGTCGGCCGACTTGATCACCTCCATGTTGTGTTCGATCACCAGTACGGAATGTCCGTTATTTATCAGCGATTCAAACGAGATCAGCAGTTTATGGATATCATGAAAATGCAGACCGGTGGTAGGTTCATCGAAAATGAAAAGGGTAGGCTTTTCGTTGGTGCCTTTTGTAAGGAAGAATGCGAGTTTGATACGTTGGGCTTCACCTCCGCTGAGGGTGCTCGAGGATTGTCCCATCTTCAGGTAGCCCAGGCCGACATCCTGAAGTGGTTTCAGCCTTGCGACAATCCGCTTGTCGGCCGCTGAGGGTTTGATTTCCTGTCCGAAGAACTCAATGGCTTCTTCAATGGTCATTTCCAAGATATCTACAACGCTTTTTTCCCGGATCTTTACATCCAGCACCTCTTCCTTAAAGCGTTTGCCTTTGCAGCTTTCGCAGGGAAGATAGATATCTGCCATGAACTGCATCTCGATCTTCACTACGCCTTCACCTTCACATTCCTCGCAGCGCCCGCCTTCAATATTGAAAGAGAAGTAGCCTGGTTTATATCCGCGCACCTTCGATAATTGCTGATCTGCGTATAGGTTCCTGATCTCATCAAAGGCCTTGATATAAGTGGCTGGATTAGATCGTGAGGAACGTCCGATCGGGTTCTGGTCAACCAGTTCAACTGCACCGATCCTGCTGTAGTCACCTTCGAGCCGGTCAAATTTACCCGTCCTTTCAGCATACCCGTCAAACATCTTCTTCAGGGAAGGGTAGAGGATCTTTTTAATCAGGGATGTTTTCCCGGATCCGCTTACTCCTGAAACAACTGTAAAAACATTGAGCGGGACCTTGACATTGATGGATTTGAGGTTGTTTTCATGGGCACCTCTGATCTCGATGAATTCCTTCCATTTTCTTCTTTTGGCAGGATACTCTATATTCATCTTTTTTGAGATGTACTTACCGGTAAGTGTCTTATTGTCTTTCAGCAGTTCCTGGAAAGAACCTTCAAAAACAACTTCTCCTCCGTGCTGTCCTGCTTCGGGGCCGATGTCGATGATCCGGTCGGCGGCCCGGATGATCTCCTCGTCGTGTTCAACGACGATGACTGTGTTTCCAAGATCTCTTAACCGCAAAAGCACTTTAATGAGCCTGTGCGTGTCCCTGGGGTGAAGACCGATGCTTGGTTCATCGAGGATGTACATCGAGCCTACAAGGTTGCTCCCAAGGGCTGTGGAGAGATTGATGCGTTGTGATTCTCCGCCGGATAAAGAAGCAGAGAGCCTGTTCAGGGTAAGGTATCCGAGACCGACATCATCCAGCACTTCAAGCCGGTTACGGATCTCCGTGATCAGCCGGGTTGCCAAATTCTTTTCGTATGCATTTAATTCCAGTGTCTCAAAATAGCTGATCATCGAGCTGACCGGCAGCAGGATAAGCTCATTGATCGACTTGCCGTTGACCTTGACATAGCTGGCATCTTTGCGCAGACGCGTTCCTTTGCAATCCGGGCACAGGGTCTTCCCGCGGTAGCGGGACATCATCACCCGGTACTGGACCTTATAATTCTGATGTTCTACAAATTCAAAAAATTCATTCAGTCCGTGAAAATATTCATTGCCTGTCCACAAAAGTTCCTTTTGTTCGGTTGTAAGTTCATAGACATGTTTATGGATGGGAAAATCAAATTTATAAGCATTCATCACCAGTTCGTTCTTCCATTCCCCCATCTTTTCGCCCCTCCAGCAGGCAATGGCATCTTCAAAAATGGAGAGGTTCTTATTCGGGATCACCAGGTCTTCATCAATCCCGATAACTGTCCCGAATCCCTCGCAGGTCTTACAGGCTCCATAAGGATTATTAAAAGTGAACAGGTTGGTGGAAGGTTCTTCAAACTGGATCCCGTCGGCCTCATAGCGGTTTGAGAACGAATTCCTCTTTTTGGGATCGGATCCGTATTCGATCATGCAATCGCCATGGCTCTCATAAAAAGCAGTCTGGACGGAGTCGGCAATTCTTCCTGCCAGGTCATTGTCGTCATGCTGAACCGACATCCGGTCAACCAGCAGGTAGATCTCCTGGTCACAGCATTTGGTTTTTGGATTGATCTCATCGATCCTGAGAATTTCATTATCCACCATGACCCGGGTGAATCCCTGTTGCATGAGCAGGTTACATTTGGTTTTCAGATCCTTACTGTTGGCCGCACGCGCGATGGGAGAGAAGATGCTGACCGGTGTAGTCTCAGGAAGGGCCAGGATGTAGTCAACGACATCGGTAACAGTTTCGCGTTTCACCAGGTTCCCTGATACCGGGGAATAGGTTTTTCCGACCCGGGCAAAAAAGAGTTTCAGGTATTCATAAATCTCGGTAGAAGTTCCGACGGTGGACCGTGGGTTTGATGTATTGACCTTCTGTTCGATGGCAATGGCCGGGGCGATCCCCTTGATGTAATCAACCTCCGGTTTGGTCATACGGCCAAGGAACTGGCGGGCATAAGCGCTCAGGCTTTCCACGTATCGCCTTTGTCCTTCAGCGTACAGCGTATCAAATGCCAGGGACGATTTACCGGAACCGGAGAGTCCGGTAATCACCACGAACTGATTCCGTGGTATGGCAATACTTATGTTTTTCAGATTATTGACCCGTGCACCTTTTATTATAATAAAATCTTTAGGGTCCAGAACATCAACGTTATTAGTCATTTTGAATAAATCCAGCTCAGAAACTCATCAAAATTAGAACAAAAATTTGCATATTCGGATTTTTTGTTTATTTTTGCTGTACTTAATCTCAAACCCGCACAGTCAATTTAGACGTGCATAAACCATAGGAGGCCGGCTATCGAGTAAACATCTACCTTTTTTGATACCTAAAAAAGGAGGCCCAATGAACAGCCACTCGGTCGTTAGCGATCAGGAATTGATCGGACGATATATAGCCGGAAATCAATCTAGTTTGGAAATATTGATCCACCGACACAAGAATCGTGTGTTCGCATACATTCTTATGATCGTGAAGGATAAGGAACTGGCAGAAGATCTCTTCCAGGATACTTTCATCAAGGTGATCAATACCATCCGGTCCGGATCCTACAAGGAAGAAGGAAAATTCATCCAATGGGTGATGCGGATAGCACATAACCTGATCATCGACTATTTCCGCAAATCAAAAAGGATCCCGATCGTTGAGAACAAGGACGAGTATGATATTTTTGATAAGGTCAGGATTCCTGTAGAATCAGTGGAAGAAAGGCTGATCACTGAACAGATCCATCTCGATGTAAAAAAGCTGATCGAATATCTTCCGCAAGAGCAGAAAGAGGTGCTGATGATGCGGCATTATGGGGATATGAGTTTTAAGGATATTGCAGAAGTCACCAATGTCAGTATCAATACGGCGCTTGGTCGTATGCGGTATGCATTGATAAACCTGCGCAAGCTGGTACACGAGAACGAGATCATTCTTTCCCACTAAGGTCTTATTCCTTTTCCGTATTAAGCCGTGAGGTGTTTTCACGGTTTAAAAATATTTTTACACCTTCCTGAAATAATCCCTCCTGCCATAGCGTTTGCTTCATAGGAAACAAAGTAATATTTATATTTTGCCTATGAGGAAAGCTACTACTCTCTGTTCATCTTCATCGTTGTCAAATTCCAGGAAAACAAGAAGGATTAAAATGAAACCAAAGCTTGACCGACACGGTGATTCTCCCAGTGAATATGTCATCAGGAACATCCTGAATTATTCCAGGGCGTTATCGATCATTAAAACACATGAGGCAGGAACCTTGAAAATGGTGATGAACTAAATAAAAAACCCCGCTATAAGCGGGGTTTTTTATTATACTCTTTCTTCCTTGATACGGGCTT
>CAIKNA010000256.1 GCA_903828645.1 uncultured Bacteroidales bacterium | reverse complement strand
CCCGCCGCTGAGGATGATTTTCAAACCCGGGTAAATTTCCTGGTAACCATGAGAAATGCCCTCAATTTCAGCCACCATTCCATTGATCACCCCCGACAAAATGCTCATCCGGGTATTTGTCCCCACCAGTCCGGCGGGATCTTGGTACGATAATAACGGAAGCTTGCCGGTAAAAGTATGCAAGGCGTTGAACCGCATCTGCATTCCCGGGGAGATCGATCCGCCGAGGTATTCCCCTTTCCCGGTTACAAAATCGAACGTCAGGGCTGTCCCGGCATTCACTACCAGGACATTTTCGCCCGGGAATGTCATGGCACCGGCAACTGCGGCGGCAAGCCGGTCTTTCCCCAGCGAGCTTTTCGTATCGTACCTGTTGGTGACCGGGACCGGGGTATGTTCATCCAGGTCAATAAAAAACATTTTTTGCCGCAGGTAGACCGGAATATCATCGGAATGCTTTACCACGGAGGATAATATACAGGAGGTGATCGCCGGATGCGCCTCCACCAGTTGCGCGATCAGCTCCCGGGTGATGACGGGATGAAACTGAACCAGTTGCAACCCCCCGGCATCGTACAGCGCCAGTTTTTTATGTGTGTTCCCGAAGTCGAGTATGAGGTTCATGGGTTGGGGGTTGGGTTGCTAAGGCCGCCTGATCTGGATCCCGGTTTTCAATGCGATGATAATTGAAACTAAAATAACAGCAGACCACACCAGCCATTTCCAATAAATTTTTACCGGTTTTTCACGGTTGTCAAAATGGAGGCTGTCGAAATAGGCAGCCCGGGAAGGAAGAGGCAGTAAAAGAAAAAACATTGAAAAATTCAGCAAAATGAGAGAAGGATCAAAGACCGGGATTTGCAGGGCAATGGTAAGAATTGTCCCGATGATGAATGGGAAAATTGCCTGGCTGATCACAAACGGCATCCTGTTCCTGACGTTCAGATCATTCAGGTACATCCTTGCCGAATAAAAAAACTGCACCGCGAATGCGTACCCGATGATAACCATCAGCAGGAATGCCACGATGGAAAAGAGTACATCAAAAACATAGGCATTAAACGCATACCATATAACATAACCGAATCTCCGGTGAAAAAGAAAAGAGAAGAGCATCCCGCTGAAAAAATAGGTGGTGCTGTGATAGATTGTCCAGAGTAAAAATAATCTTACCGTCCAGGGTATCCGGTGTTTTAGTTTCTGTTTTTCAGGAGGCCCTGTTTTATTATTCAGCCGTTGCACCTGCAAATCAAGATCCTTCTGCCGTTGCCGTTGCTTTTGTTTGTACCGTTGTTTTTTGGTCAGATAGGGCAACCGTTTGAAAATGGCGGGCATCTTAATCCGCCCGGCAAATGCGAGGGATGATGCCAGGGTGATCAGGAGGGTGAAAATTGCAGGGATGGAAAAGACCAGGATGACCATCTCCTCGGTCCAGTTCCAGTAGCGGATGTGAAAATCGATAAAAGTGTAATGGAGGGTTGTACTGATTTCGCAGAACCATGCTGCCATGCCGGTAACCAGGTGGGTAAGGAAGTGGATCAGGAAAAAGGAGAGGAGGTATAAAACGGTCGAATTGAGGGCGATGATCAAATATTCCGAAGAAAACACCACGGCATATTTCGTCCGCTGCAGATGAAGGTAGTGAGTGATTCTTTTTGACAGTGGCGGAAGGTGTGATTTTGAGGGTCGCCTGCTTTCGGGCCTGGTTCTCCGCTCCTTCATTTTTTTTACCCAATGCCGGAGCCTGACGGAGAGCGGAGGCTTTCTGCGGCGCCGGCCGGTACTCCGGTGTTCATCTCTTATCCGGCGAAATTCCCGTTTAATTGCTCTTTTTGTGCGCTTAAAAAAGGATGGCCTCATTTATGAAATATTCAGATTGGAAAGAGATTGCATCCGACAAATATAAATAATCTTCGCTTGGAACCGGCACCGTGATGATAAAATAGGCTTTCCCCGGCTCTTTGCCCGGCAGGAGTTTTCGCCGTCCATATTTATATTTGAAAATTTGAAAAAATGTATTATTTTTGCAACTTCATTTGAGGATGGCGTCGTAGCTCAGATGGTAGAGCAGAGGACTGAAAATCCTTGTGTCACTGGTTCAATTCCAGTCGATGCCACAGAAAAATCAAGTTAGAACCCTGAACCACAAAACGTTCGGGGTTTTTCTTTTTCAAATTGGGCAAGTTTTGGGCCAGTTTTAATGCAGAACGACTTGGAACTACCCAGAACACAAGTCATTTTCAGAAAGTCTTTATCCACAAAACACACGATCGTTTTGATATAAATTACCATGGATTAAGTTTTTGCTTTCTGCAAATCAACAAACTTCTTGGGGGTCATCCCGGTAAATTGCTTAAATGCCGCATAAAAGGGTGATTTGGAGTTAAACCCTGCCTTTAAGGCAATCGCGTCAATGGTCAGTTTCATAAATTCAGGGGAGGATAATATCTTTTTAGCTTCCTCAACCCGCAGTGAATTGAGGTATTCATTAAAATTTAAGGTAGTTCGCTCATTGATTACCTGTGAAAGGTGCTTGGTGCTCAGCCCGAGCAGACCGGCCACCTCTATCAAGGATAACTTGGGGCGAAGAAATGGTTTGCTGTCACTTTGCATGTAAGCAACGAAGTTTTCAAGGATGGCAACTTTATCATTGTTCGTCAGTGTTGAACCAACATATTTGTCTTTGGCAGTGATTTCAGCTGAAAGATTTCCGTACAATATGCTGGGATAAAACAGCAGTGCAATTGATACGACATAAAGGTAAAAAGTTTCAATGGTAATAGAGTAACGATAAGGATCATCAAATAAATGTACTGAGGTGAACTGGTCAATGATTAAGCCTCCCAGCATCACAGCCTGTCCGGCAAAGAAGACCAAAAACCAGGATACCAGGTAAGCCGGTGGGGTGGATGTTATACCTTTATTTGACTTGTACCTGTAAAACACATATAGTTGCACAATGAAATAACCGCTGGTGCTGATGGTCTTAAAAAGATAATGCCATGGTAATATCACTGAGCCGGCGGAATTCAGTTGGTTGTAATAGTCAATTTTATAAGAAGAACTGCTGAAATAGAATGGTATGAATTCTATTATGTTAATAAAAAACGGGAGTAGGTTCAACAATTGAATCTTCCTGAACCGAAAGTCGGATTTGAATGATGCCAGGGTATAAAAAAAACAGACAGGACCAATCAGGTAATGAAGAGGACTGTCAATCCGTAAAAGAAAAGGTAATGACAATACCTTTCCGGAGTATGTGATGGCACCAATGATAACAATCAATGACCCGAACAGAAGAAACAACACCAGGCTGTTTTTAACTGTTGCCTTCCCTTTCATGAACGTAAGGATCACAAACATCAGGATCAAACCCAGGGTACCCCCAAAATAACTAAACAACTCCGAAAATGAGAAATTCATGATCATCCATTTGTTAATACAAAGATAAATTAATCCTGAATGATAATTTAACACAACATTTATATTAATTGGAGAGTTCATATAAGGTTGTATATCAACAATATAAAAAATATTCACACTTCTGTGTGATAAAGGACAGTATTTGCTGTTTAGAATGATTCCATAATGAATATGTTTTGAATTATTTTTGCCACCGCCTGAACAATGGTATTCAACGATTCTTGGAACGAGATTAAATCATAAACCAAACCACCATGAAAACATTAAAAACGTTCTGGGCTGTCATTGGATTCTTTGGATTGTTCGCATGCCAGTCACCTGATAAGCAACCTGCAACACAGAATAATGACAGCGGGAATATCCTGCCCTTCGTCTCTGCGCCATCAGCCAGCATAGCCGGACAAACACTGGCAGACAGCAAACATACGCGCCGGACCCAGCCCGGTCATCTTCGCAAGGATGCTCCCAACATTATTATTGTTTTAATGGATGATGTGGGGTTTGGAACGCCATCCACTTTCGGGGGGGAGATCAATACTCCCACGCTGACAAAACTGGCCAGTGAGGGCATTGCTTACAATGAATTTCACACCACTGCGATCTGTTCACCAACCAGGGCAGCCCTGCTTACCGGCCGGAATCATACCCGTGTCGGGTCAGGTACGATTGCTGAACGGGCGGTTGACTGGGACGGGTATACTGGTATAATTCCCAAGGAAGCGGCAACCGTTGCCGAAGTTTTAAAAGATTATGGGTACAGTACATCGGCATTCGGCAAGTGGCACAATACCCCTGCCAACCAAACCACCTCACAGGGCCCATTTGATTACTGGCCTAACGCCTATGGGTTCGAACACTTTTATGGTTTTCTTGCGGGTGAAACCTCTCAATGGGAACCGCGCCTTGTTGAAAACTATAACCAGGTCGAACCGCCGCATGATGAAAAATATCACCTGAGTACCGACCTTGCCGATCATGCCATATCATGGCTCAACCAGCATCGCGCATATGCCGCAGATAAACCATTTTTCCTATATTTCGCACCGGGTGCCGGGCATGGTCCGCACCAGATATTCAAAGAATGGGCCGACAAATACAAGGGCAAGTTTAATGATGGCTGGGATGCCTATCGCGAAAGGGTATTCAAACGCCAGAAAGAGATGGAATGGATCCCTGCCAACACCCAACTCACCCCGCGCGATAAAACCATGGCCTCCTGGGAGAGCATCCCTGAACCGGAAAGACCATTCCAGGAGCGTTTGATGGAGGTGTTTGCAGGTTTTGTTGAACATGCCGATGTCCAGGTAGGAAGGGTGCTTGATGCGGTTGATGCAATGGGACAAAAGGATAACACCATTGTCATCTATATATGGGGCGATAACGGATCCAGTGCCGAAGGACAAAATGGTTCCATCAGCGAACTCCTTGCACAAAATGGTATCCCCAATACCATACAGCAACAACTGGCAGCGCTTCAAAAAATAGGAGGACTCGATGCCATTGGCGGCCACGTCACCGATAACATGTATCACGCAGGTTGGGCCTGGGCCGGCAACACACCATTCAAATACACCAAATTGATCGCATCCCATTTCGGGGGAACACGGAATCCAATGGTAATCAGCTGGCCCAAAGGGATCAGGCCCGATAAAACTCCACGGTCCCAGTTTCATCATGTGAATGATATAACCCCTACCATTTATGACATCCTGGGTATTAGACCACCACAAGTGGTGAATGGTTTTAAGCAAATACCGATGGATGGCATCAGCATGAAATACACTTTTGACAACCCAAAAGCAATTCCTGCTCCCAAGACGCAGTTCTTCGACAACAATGGCAGCAGGGGTATATACAGCGACGGCTGGTTTGCCTGCACATTTGGTCCGCTTTACCCTTGGTTGCCAGGGCAAAAAGGGTTGGATAAGTGGGATTCAGATAAAGATGTCTGGGAACTGTATAACCTGAAAGAAGATTTTTCCCAGGCCAATGACCTTGCCTCGAAAGAGCCCGAAAGGTTGAAAAAAATGCAGGCACTTTTCCTTGAGCAGGCAAAGGAAAATCAGGACTTTCCCATCGGTGCCGGAATCTGGCTTAGGCTGCATCCGGAAGATGTAATTGCCTCTCCATACAAATCATGGGTGTTTGACCAAAATACTACCCGAATGCCGGAATTCAGTGCTCCCGGTCTGGGCAAGAAAAGCAACAAAGTGGAGATTGATATGGAAGTTGGCGCCAATGCATCCGGTGTGCTTTATGCATTAGGCGGTTCCGGCGGCGGACTGACCTGCTTCATGGAAAATGGAAAGCTGATCTACGAATACAACATGATGCTTATTGAAAATTACACCGTTGAGCCCAAAGAAAAACTGTCGCCCGGTAAACACCAGGTTGAAATTGTTACAACCATTGCGCAACCGGGGGCACCTGCATTCATCGTGATCAGCATCGATGGCAAAGAATCCGCCAAAGGAGAGGTGAAACGCACCGTTCCTGCTGCCTTCACTGCCAGTGAAAGCTTTGACGTGGGTGTTGACCTGGGTTCACCGGTATCCCTTCGCTATCAAAAGAAAGCACCTTTTAAATTCAACGGGAAAATCAATAAAGTGTACATTTCGCTTCTCTGATAAACAACCTCATGAAACATAAAATAAATATCTCCCTTATGAAAATTAAGAATTTAGTGTTCGCATGCCTGCTGATGATCCTTGCGACAGTCGCCTTCGGACAAAAAAAACCGAACATTATTGTTATCATGGGTGACGATGTTGGCTGGACCAATCTTGGCTGCTATGGCGGAGATATCACTGGTGTTCCGACACCCAACATTGACCGCCTTGCAAAGGAGGGAATGAAACTGACATCATTTTATGCCCAGGCAAGCTGCACAGCCGGCAGAGCGGCATTTATCACAGGGCAACTTCCGGTCAGAACAGGGTTGACCACTGTTGGCATTGCCGGAACCGATATCGGGTTGCAACCAGAAGACCCTTCTCTCGCCGAGGTACTGAAAACGCTTGGCTATAATACAGCCCAATTTGGTAAAAATCATTTGGGCGATCTGGAGAAATTCATGCCCCATCGCCACGGATTTGATGAATATTTTGGTAACCTATATCATCTGAATGCCAATGAGGACCCTGAAGACAAGGACAGGCCTGATTCCCCGGGATTCAAGAAAAAATATGATCCCCGCGGGGTGGTGTCAGGCACTGCCAATGGCCCTACCGTTGATGAAGGGCCGCTGACTACTGAACGTATGAAGAAATTTGATGAGGAGATCCTTGCAAAAACAACCGATTACATTAAAAGAAAATCCAAAGAAGACAAGCCTTTCTTTGTCTGGTACAATCCGTCAAAATTACATGTCTTCCAGCACCTTCAGGAAAAATATACCGGACTTTCACGCGCATCGCATAACGGTGATGATGTGTATGGTGATGCCCTGGCAGAACACGATCTCGAAGTCGGGCAGTTGCTTTCTTTGCTGGATAGCCTGAAACTTACCCACAATACAATAGTCATCTATACGACCGACAATGGCCCATACCAGTACATGTGGCCTGAAGGCGGAACCACGCCTTTTAAAGGTGATAAAGGTACCACCTGGGAAGGAGGCGTCAGGGTTCCCTGCCTTGTACGCTGGCCGGGCAAAGTGGAGGCAGGCCGGCAAAGCAGCGAGATTGTATCCATGGAGGATTGGTTCACGACGCTGGCATCTGCAGCCGGGGAGCCCTCCGTAGCTGAGAAACTTAAAAATGGAGCAACCTACAACGGAAAGTCATTTAAAGTGTTACTTGAAGGAGTTGATCAGACCGATTTTCTTCTGGGGAAATCAGCTTCGAAAAGAGACTTTTACTTCTACTATGATGAAGCAAACCTTACTGCAGTAAGATACAAACAATACAAAATGATCTTCGCCTCCAAGCGGAACGGAAAATGGGATGGTCAGTTACAGGGTTACGGAAGGCCCATTCTTGTTAATCTCCTGCTTGACCCGTATGAAAGACAGGTTGACAGTGACATTACACGCCAGATGTCGGAGCATAAAGGTTGGGTTTACGCCCCCATGCTCGAGCTGTTGGGCAAACACCTTATGACATTCAAGGATTTCCCTCCACGGCAAACGCCTCTTTCGGGCGATTTCACCAAAATGATACAGGGAATGATGCAACAGATGCAAAATCCGGGAGAATAATTTTAGTCGGATAAATTTTTATCATGAAAAAAACAAGCAGCGTTCCCTTATTTAAAAGCTTGGTTATTGGTCTACTTGCTGCCATTTCAAGTGCTGGAACTGCCCAGGAGGTCTTGCCTTTTACACCCACCCCGTCAGGGAGTAGGGCAGGGCTGACCATGGAGAGTTCCACTTATAAGAAACGGGTGGATCCAAAACGATTGGCCGACGGAGCCCCGAACATCCTGATCATCCTGATGGACGATGTAGGACCCGGTACTCCCACGACTTATGGTGGCGAGGTCAATACTCCTACCCTTGATCGTATATCGAACATGGGGATTTCATACAATCGATTTCACTCTACAGCTATGTGTTCACCCACACGTGCTTCACTGCTTACAGGGCGAAATCATACCAAAGTGTGCAACGGACAAATCTCAGCGATTGCAAATGATTTTGACGGTTTCAGCGGAACTATTCCCAAATCGTCAGCAACCGTTGCCGAAGTGCTGAAAGATTATGGCTACAATACAGGGGCCTGGGGGAAATGGCACAACACACCCGAAGAACAGATCACGGACAAGGGACCCTTTGAATATTGGCCGACCGGTTATGGATTTGAGTATTTCTATGGATTCCTTGCCGGTGAAGCTTCGCAGTACGAACCCACCCTGGTGCGCAATACCACCTATGTTGAAACACCGCATTCATCGGGCGGCCATAAGTATTATCATCTCACGGAGGATATCGCCGACGATGCCATCAAATGGCTGCGCGAACAGAAAGCTTATGCGCCAGACAAGCCCTTCTTCATGTATTGGGCTCCTGGTGCTGCTCATGGCCCGCACCAGGTCATGCAGGAGTGGGCGGATAAATATAAAGGCAAGTTCGATGACGGCTGGGATAAATACCGGGAGCGGACCTTTGAACGAGCCAAAGCCAAAGGCTGGATCCCTCAGAACGCACAACTCACACCTCGTCCTGCCTCCATGGCTGCATGGGAGTCAATCCCAGAATCGGAGAAACCATTTCAGCGCCGCCTGATGGAGGTTTTCGCCGGATTTGCAGAACATGCCGATTACAATGCCGGCCGCATCATCGATGAGATTGAAAAGGAAGGGAAGTTGAATAATACACTGATATTCTACATCTGGGGCGACAATGGCTCCTCTTCTGAAGGACTAAATGGCACCATCAGCGAGCAGCTGGCGCAGAATGGAATCCCGACCACAATTTCCCAGCACATCACTGCATTAAATGAACTCGGAGGTCTTGCAGCCCTGGGCGGCCCAAAGACCGACAATATGTATAACGCCGGGTGGGCATGGGCAGGCAGCACGCCTTATAAAGGCACTAAACTGATGGGAGCCTATTTCGGGGGGATTCGTCAGCCGATGGCCGTTTCCTGGCCCGATCGCATCAAGGCAGATCCTGCTCCCCGTCCGCAGTTTCACCATGTAATTGACATAGTCCCTACAATTTACGAACTGACGAAAATCACACCCCCGCGTGTTGTCAATGGATTCGAACAGGATGCGATCGACGGGGTTAGCATGGTCTATTCGTTTGGCGATCCAAAAGTAAAGGGTACACGGGAAACCCAGTTCTTTGACATCATGGCCAGCCGCGGCATATACCACGACGGCTGGTTCGCCAGCGCTCCGGGCCCGCGCGAACCCTGGGTGGGAGGGATGCCGAAAGGCATCAGGGAGTGGTCGCCGCTTACCGATAAATGGGAACTCTACAACATTGATGAGGATTGGAGCCAGGCAAACGATCTGGCTGCTTCAAATCCTGGGAAACTTGAGGAGATGAAAGCTCTTTTCATCGTTGAATCTGCCAAAAATAAAAATCTTCCTATTGGTGGCGGAATGTGGTCCACTGCGATGTTCCACCCGGAAGATGCACCTGCATCCTCCTTCACCGAATGGAATTTTGATGAACCCATAACCCGTATGCCCGAATCGGCAGCCCCTAAGCTTGGGAAAGTAAGCAGCCTGGTGACCATGGAGGTGAATGTGCCTGCAAAAGCCAACGGTGTCCTGTATGCGCTTGCCGGTTTTTCCGGCGGAATTACCTGCTATGTGAAAGATGGTTTCCTGAATTATGAATTCAACCTGTTCGAGGTTCAGCGTACAAAGATAAAATCCAATGGCAAACTGCCACAGGGCAAGGTGAAGATCGAGGTCGAATCAAAGCTGACTGCAAACATCGGGGGACCGATGGATATTACGTTGAAGGTTAATGGCGAAGTAGTTGGCCAGGGCAAGGTTCCGGCTGCCATGTCACTCCACTTCACCTCGAATGCAACCTTTGACATCGGCATCGATCTGGATTCTCCTGTGTCGATTGATTATTACGACAATGCACCGTTTGCTTTCAACGGAACGATCGGGATAACGAATATTTCGTACCTTAAAAAATGATTTTACCGGTAATTCCGATTCCCGGCACACAGGGAAACAATGGAAATTAAAAGTCGAAAATGCGATCGGATTCAATAACATTAGAATTATGAAAGAGGTCATTAAAAATGTCAAGAATACATTTATTGCCGGAGTTGTCTTATTCCTGCCTGCTTTTGTGCTTCTGGCAATTGTTCAGAAAGTGTACGGTTTCATGTATGGGTTTGGACATAAATTTACAGAACTGCTGGGTTTGAAGGGCGTGGATGGGCTGGAAGTAGCACCCATCATTACCGCTGTATTATTGATGGTAATATTTTACCTCTGTGGGCTCCTTGTAAGGTTTTCGGTTGTTACACGTGGGAAAGAATGGATTGAAAATACGGTTCTGGTGTATGTGCCTAACTACAGTAAACATAAGGCTAAGATGATGGCCAAATTGCAACCCGGGCAGGATTTGCGCGAGCCTGTGCTGGTTGAAATAGCCGGTGCATGGAAACCTGGATTCTTAATAAGCACGGTTGATGAAAGATCTACAGTGTTTTTACCATCGACACCCGACACAGATTACGGTGAAGTGTGGGTTGTGGATACCTTGAATATAACAAAACTGGATATGACCCAAAAAGAATTAAAAACAGCCTTGCTGACTTCGGGTAAAGGGATAAAGGTCCAGGGATTATCATCATGAGGCATGTTTACCTGATGATATGTTTATGAACCGGATGTCTTTGTTTTATCAATAAATCAATCATTTTATCAACCAAATCAATTAACCTAAAAATTAAAAACATGAGAAAGACAATTTTACTAATTTCATTTGTGGCTTTTGTAATGATAGCCAATGCTCAAAAAGGTTCCTGGTACATCGGCGGTTTAGCCGGTTATGGCGCTTCATCTGATAAACTTGACAGTTCGGGCGTTAAAACGGTTAAATCAAACTGGGATGTCAATCCTGAATTTGGCACTTTTTTGACGAACTCGGTTCAATTGGGATTTGTTACAGGGTTAAGTGGCAGTTCAGGAAAAATCGGGGACAAAAAGGACTATAAATCGATCTCCTTCAGCCCGACATTGTACGTGAGGTATTTCTTCAAAATCACTGAAAGTTTCAGCGCTTTTACCGGGCTTTACCTGAATTACTATTCCGGGACCGATAAGTATTACAGTTATTCCACAGGATCGGAAGTTGAAACGAAAGGAACTCATTCAGGATTTGGTACCCGCATTGGAATTGGTGTTGCCTATGCATTTTCTCCAAGGTTTACTGCCGTTGGCCAGTATGGATTGGCAGGATTTAGTTCGATTGGATATAAAGACAATGACGGTAAAAAAACAAATACAGTTTCCGCCTTCGATTTTGGTGTGAATACGGTAGGTACCGGTTCCGTTTTTAACATCGGTTTGTATTATACTTTTCTAAAATAGGTATTAATCTCTAAAATCATCCAAAATGAACGGAATCTTTAAAAAAACAACTGCTGAATTTTTCGGAACTTTCTGGCTGGTCTTCGGCGGCTGCGGCAGCGCGGTAATATCCGCTGCATTTCCCGGGCTGGGTATTGGTTTTGTTGGCGTATCGCTGGCATTTGGCCTGACCGTGGTGACGATGGCATATGCAGTAGGGCATATATCAGGCGGGCATTTCAATCCCGCCATTTCCATTGGTCTCTGGGCCGGTAAAAGGTTTGAAGCCAAAAACCTGTTACCCTATATCGCGGCACAGGTTCTGGGTGCAATCTTTGCAGGCCTTATTTTATACCTGATTGCCAGTGGTAAAGAAGGTTTCAGCACCTCCGGCGGATTTGCTTCGAACGGTTATGGAGAGCATTCACCCGGTGGGTATTCGTTGCTTTCTGCCCTGATTGCAGAAATCGTGCTGACAGCCATGTTTCTCATCGTTATCATGGGTGCAACGGATAAAAAAGCTCCGGCCGGTTTTGGTCCATTGGCGATTGGGTTGGCTCTGACGCTAATTCACCTGATCAGTATTCCGGTTACCAATACTTCGGTAAACCCGGCAAGAAGCACTGGTGTTGCTTTGTTTGCAGGTGGTTGGGCAATCGGACAACTATGGTTATTCTGGCTGGCTCCGATTGCGGGTGGAATCATCGGTGCAGTTATTTATAATTGGTTTGGCAATTCGTCAGACGCGGATTAAAAATTGCAAATGGAGCAGGATATGATTGATATTAAATCCTGCTCCATTGTTTTCCGCAAGAGCAAAGAAAATTGCCTCAGAAAAATTCAGGACAAAATGATCAAAAAAATGTCTCCGGTCATTCGGGATATGGAAATGAAATAATAGAATGTTTGTTATTTGCCCAATTGATCATAAAGGATTTTTGAAAGAATATTAAGTGAATTATTACACCTTATTAAAGTAATTCAATTTGAAAAACAAAAGCAGAATTTTACTGGCACTGATGGCTGTAATGCCATTCCTGGTTTCAGCCACAAAGAATGATACCACATTTGGCTACAAACAGCCCTATCATAAGAATGTGATCAAATTCAATCCCACACCAATGTTGTTGTGGAGTACAAAGAACATCACGCTCAGCTATGAACGCGTGTTGGGACCGAAACAAACGATCGCCCTGACCATTGGCTATCTGGAATTCCCACAACTTTTTAAAGACAACATCGCAAACCTTGTAGCCATTACAAGTCGTGAAAAATATGGGATGAACCTGGCCCTTGAATACAGGTTTTACCCATGCAAGCGAAATGCCAGGCCAATACCCGACGGGGTTTACATTGCCCCTTTTGCAAGCTATTACGGCTACCACTTTAAAAACAATATCGATGTACTGCATACATCTCTTGACAGTGCAGGGGCAGTTAAAGGAAACATTTATGTTTTTAATGTCGGCGTTGAACTGGGTTACCAGTTTATTTTCTGGAAGAGGTTTACGCTTGATTTTGTACTGATCGGCCCTGCTGTCAGTTATTATGGGGGAGGTATTGATATAACCGGTAATGTAAATCTGGAAAAATTAAAAGAACTGCATGAAAATATATATAATAAAATTAAAGAGAGATACCCGATGGTCGGGGATTTCGTAATAAACAGGTCATTCAAATCGAATGGGAAACTGGATTTGTTAAGCGTAGGGTTCAGATACCTGATTCAGATTGGGTTTCACTTTTAATGCTTTTTTTGCTTGCTTAACACTTAACACCTCCATCCAAGCGCAAAACCCTGCTTTTGTTAAAGTAGACCAGTTGTATCTGGTAAAGGCCTTTAGTATCAGAGTGATCGTCTCGAATTTTGAAGTAGGGTTCCACGGGAAGTAATTTCGGTTTTAGCAAATCTAAAGAAAAAACGGATTGGACAGGATTTGGGCAACAAAATAAGTAGTTCCGAGTAGTTCCGTGTTGGTTTTACATTAATGAGGAAAGGGTTAATCACAACTGGACCAACATGATAACAGAATCACTGTTTCAACTGAATAGTTCTGAATAGTATGCGGATTATTCCAGTCGATGCCACATCAAAATCATAGAAAAGCATTGAAAATTAAAATGTTCAGGGCTTTTTGCTGTTAAAAGTTGCTGTTTGGGCCCCGGAGGATTATTCCTTAGGCCAGTTTTGATGGTCCTTTGCCTGGAATTTTCTCTCCCTGGCGACCGGCGCAGCATAAGTGATCGTATGACAGTCAAAGTCATCTCCTTTCCTGTTCCGGCAACCTGTTAACATCACGCTGGTCCCTGAATTCACTCGGCGTTATTCCTGTGAATTTCCTGAAGGCGGTGTTAAAGGTCGATTTTGACGCGAAACCGGCCATGTTGGAAATCCCCAAGATCGAATATTTATCGTTTGCCGGGTTGGTCAGGAGCAGTTTGGCTTCATTAACTCGGTAAGAGTTCACGTAATGAAAGTAATTCTGTTGATAAAACTCGTTGATGATCTGGGATATGTATTTGCTGTTCGTCTCCAGCCTTTGCGCCAGGTGGTCAATGGTCAGGTTGCTCCGGGTGAAGACCTTTTCATCACGCATAAGCGACTCCAGCTTCTCAGCCAGCAACCTTTTCTGTTCATCCGTCATGGTTGACCCCTGGTATTTGATCGTCGTGTTTGCTGGCGCCCCCGCTTCAGAGGGCAGGTCAGCCGGGATTGATCCTGCCTCCCCAGGGGGCACAGGCCGGGTTCCTTCATTTCCTGCAATTTCCGGAACGCCAACGGCGATTTCCTTCTGGTTCAGACCGCGCACACCGGCAAACAGGGTGATACCCAGCATCGAAACGGTATAAAGGATACCGGCCGCGTAGTGCTGCCTGAACCCGATTACATAAAGCAAATTGTTGATAATGAAGAAGACCAGGAATGAGACCATGACCGACCTGGTCCAGGCCGTATCGATATGCTCGGTGGAAGAATAATGGTTTTCAATGTATTCGAGATGCCTTCGGTACTGCCTGATCGTCAGGACAAGGTAAAACACCAGCTGGATATTGATGACTACGTATATGGCGGCAATGTATACGGTGAAAAGGTAGATGATCAGCGGTCCTGCCGGGCGGGTTCCGAAAGAAAAGGAGAGGTAATCGGTTTTCTGGACGGATGCCAGGAACAGGAATGGAGTGTTCAGCAGGAGGATCGATGCCGCCGGGAGAAAATGGAGTGCATGCCGCGCCGTAAACCGGTACCTGTGACGGGTGACCGTCAGGATATAGAGATAGAAGGTGGGTATGAAGCACAGGATGACCGGGAGGATAGGGTAATAAAGGAATGCAATCGCATCGAAGGCCTTAACCCTGTAAAGCAGGTTGAATGTGAAATAAACGGCCAGCAACAGGTTAAACAACCCGAAAATAATCCTGGAAGGTCCTCCTGATTCCGCCCTTGAGATAAAGAGCAGGATTGCCAGCACCAGGCATTGATATACCGGGAGCGCGTATAATGTGGTAATGAGCGAATCCATACAGGTTTCCTTTGGTGCAAAGTTACGCAATTCATGCCCGGTGCATGAAACTGCTTTACAGAAGCAGTTCTGTTCAGTGCTTCATCCTGGGGAAAAGTGGACCAGAAGAGGTGCGAATTCAGGAATCTGAACCTGTCGGCCGGACGTCCTGTTAAATAATTGGTGATTTTTGCAGCTTAAATTTATTATCCTAAATTCTTTAAAGATGACAAAAAGTTTCTTCTCCCGGATGTATCCCGTGATATTGCTGACAGCTCTCACCCTGCATGTTAAATCTCAGAATTATGTGGAAATTGGCGACGGGACGGTTTCAAACAGCATGCCTGTATATTCCAGCTGGAATTACTCCTGGAGTTCGCTGATATACAACCATGCCGATCTCGGAACCGCCAAAAGCATCATCAAGATAGCCCTGAACTGTACCAACGGGCCAAAGACCGTAACCAACCAGAAGATCTACTTCAAGCTTACCCCCAATTCCGTTTATGCCGGTGCAAATTACGAGGACCCGCTTAATAATGGGTATACCCTTGTCTTCCAGGGCAACCTGACCTTTGTAACCGGGTGGAATGAGATCACGTTGATTACACCTATTCCATATGACGGCGTGCAGAATATTTCCATTCACTGGGAAAACCGCTGGGGAAATTCTTACGGACCCGCTTTCAATTCAACAAGCTCCTCCATCAACAACAATAAGAATTGCGGCAATGATCAGAATTTCCCGCTTCCAGGCCAGACAGGTTACCTCAACCCGTATCCCGGTTCGCTGACCAACATGCGGTTCTACTATAACGGCACCGGCCCCGTTACGCCGACAAATCCGGTTCCCGCCGATAATGCCACAGTTGTTTCCGTGGGCACTTCTCTTTCGTGGCAGCTTGGGGCGAACACCACCAGTTACGACCTGTGGTTCGGGACCAACCCGCAAAGCCTCTCCCTTGTGGCCGGTAATGCTCCGGTTGCCGGACCCGGGACCTTCAGCTATGCACCCCCGTCACTCCTGGCCGATTCAACCTGGCATTACTGGAAGGTCATCGCAAAAAACGGCACACAGCAGGAATCCTCACCGCTCTGGGAATTCAAAACAGAAGTGGTCATCGACCAGTTTCCCTATTACCAGGGCTTCGAAGATTCAACCGTGTTCAACACTTACCCGGTGCAGAGCGCCTGGACCATCACTCCCGACATTTCATGGTACCAGTATGACACCCTGCAGCACAGCGGGCAACTGTGTGCAAAATCCTCCTGGTATACCTCAGGTGGCGAAGCCATTCTCAGGTCGCCCAAAGTGCTGCTGCCTGCAAACCACACGATATCCTTCTACTGGAAGAACACCGTTGCAAATAAAACCTCGACCCACGACACGACCTATTTCGAGGTGACGGGAAATGGCGGGCAAACCTGGGTTAAGGTCGACACTCTAGCACCTGCAACCGGTAATTCCTCCTATATGCAGCGAATTCACAGCCTGAATGCATTCACAGGAAATAACTGCTTTTTCCGGTTCCGGCACCGCACCGACAACAGTTCCGGCGCTGCCAACGTATATCTTGATGACATTTCAATCTACCAGGCCGGAGGGTTGCCGACGCTTGCCGTCACGCCACCGAACCAGAACGTGACCTCTCCTGCGGGAAACACCCAATTCAATGTCACCACCGCGGTCGCCTGGACGGCGGTCTCCGATCAGACATGGTGCACGGTCACCCCGGCAGGCACCGGCAACGGCACCATTGCGGCAAATTACCTGGAAAACACCACCGCATCGCAACGCATAGCCACTGTTACCGTGACAGCGGCAGGGATCCCGCCTGTGACCGTCACTGTTACACAAAGCACTGTCGCACCCGTTCTTCTGGTAAGCCCTTCGAACCAGAATGTGACCCCGCCAGCCGGCACAACCAGTTTCACAGTTGCTTCAAATTCCTCCTGGACCTCCGCCAGCAATCAGCCTTGGTGTGTCGTTCCAACTTCAGGTTCAGGGAATGGCACGATCACAGCCAGCTATACGGTGAACCCCGACCCTGCTCCCCGCATGGCAGCCATCACGGTGACTTTAGCCGGGTTGAGCCCGGTGACTGTCACCGTCACGCAGGAAGGTGCCGCACCCTTGCTGGCGGTAACGCCTTCTGTTCAGAATGTGACCAGCCAGGCAGGTGTTGCCAGTTTCACCGTAACGGCCAATTTGAACTGGACAGCCACCAGTGATGCTTCCTGGTGCGTCCCGACGCCTTCGGGAACCGGCAACGGAACCCTGGTCGCCACATACCAGCAAAACATGGCAGCCCAGGACCGCACAGCCAGCATTACGGTCAACGCAGCCGGGTTGGCACCCGTGGTTGTTCAGGTAGAGCAATCGGCACTGGTAGGGATCAATTCACCGGATAGCCATGGTTTTACAGTATATCCAAACCCTGCCACCGGGCTGGTGCGGGTAAACTTTGGCAGCCTGGACACCCGGGATGGTTCGCTTGAGTTGATCAATGCCCTGGGAGCCGGGATCATGCGTCAGAAAATCGTATCCGCTGAATTGCAACTTGATCTTTCGACCCTCGAAAAGGGTGTTTACCTGTTGATATTCAAAAGTAAAAACGCGGTTGCAAGTGAAAAAATCATCGTGAAATAACCTCCTGGTTTCTTTCGTAAACGATTTTGCCACCAACGATCGTCCCCAGGATTCCGACATCTGTGATTTTCCCAACAGGTCACCGGGCATATCTTCGCAGCAGGCTCCTGTGCTCTCCATGGCCACTTCATGAACATGGTTTGATTTAAGAAGGGCACGCATCATCATGATGCCGGGGGTGTTCGCTCCATATTCTTGAATAAATGTTTGACCGTTTTCGGCCAAAATGCACAGACGACCATAAAAAGAAATCTGACTATTTCTTGTTTAGCGCAATGATCCAATATTCTTTCAGGAGATGGAAATTTGTGCTGAATGGAGAAAACCTTCCTGACTACCGGCAATCTAAATCAGAACCAATTGTATTGCCGCCCTGCGAAAATCCAGTGTTTCCCCAGTTGTGGGCCCCGATTGACGGAAGAGTGATAAGCCTGTCAGTAAATGTATCATTTTAAGATCATCAAACCGGGTGAAAACATCAGGGCGGGGGCACCGCGGTTATCATGAACGGAATCGACTCAGTTTCACAAGGTGGTGACAGCCGTTCATATGCGGCAAAAAAGTGAAATGGCGAAAGGATGAAAATCGTTTGGCCATTTCACTTTTTTCATGCAGCGGGGCTCTATTGCTTAATAATCCTTAGAGACCCTGACTTAACGCCGTTCCCGACCCTGATTAAATAGATCCCGGCACTCCTTCCTTCAAGCGAGAGATTATGTTTCCTTCCCCCGGTGAGGTTTTCATTCATCACCATCTCACCGTGCATCCCATAGATCTCAACATTGCAACCGGACAAGCCCTGCGGGTCATCCTTCAGTTCAAGCGTGAAAATGCCCGTTGTCGGATCGGGATAGACGTTGAAAAGTGACGACCCCGCTAAGACTGTTTCAACATCCTCAGGGAGAATCGCCGGATTACCCGGCAGTGGCGGCAGCGGCATGCCGCAATAGGTGCCATTCGTCGTAATATGTGCATCGAAATATCCCCCTGCAAAAACTTTGAACCCTATATCGGCCCCCGAAAAGGTAAAAGAATTAATTGTAATTGAGTTTCCGGCAATCAATGTCAGGCTGGTTCCTGAGGAGACAAAATTATTTGTGAGGATAATATCGTTACTCGCATTATAGCAACCCGACATCCCCCCGACATTACTGCTAATATTTAAATTTGTTGCGGGAGTAACTGTAACAGCAAGGCTCGAGGCAGTGCCCGTGCAGGTACCGGCGGAACCTTGGACTGTAACAATTCCTGAAATACTTGTCGGGGGGAGAGAGACTGTGATCGAAGGCGTGCCTTCCCCCGAAACAATATTCCAATCCTGGGGCAATGTCCATTGATACGAAGTTGCACCGGGAACCGGCGAAATGTTGTAATGGATATTGGTCGAAAGTCCTGCAGATAAGGTGGTGGATCCTGTGATTGGGCCAGCCGCCGCAGGATTTACCAGCACTGTCATTGTTATTGGGGGAGAAGAATATTGTGGTCCCATTGCAAGACATGGGTAGCTTGAGGTCATTTCGCATATGAAGACGTCACCGTTCTCAGGGATACAACTGAACACAGGGCTGTTTGTCCCTACATTCATCCCGTTTTTTTTCCATTGAAGGAATGGAGTTAACCCGCCTCCATTATAACTGGCGGTAAATGTGACTGAAGTACCCATGCATACAGGATTGGCGGAGGCAGTAATAAGGACAAGACGTACAGGTATGTCAATACCTTCAACTGTCACAGTCGATGTCACCTGCGCTGCGGAAGGACAAAGAGCGCTTGATGTCATCGTACAGATTGCAGTATTGACATAATCGGCAAATTCAATGTTCACGACACTGTCTGTTTCCGGAAAATCAACCCCGAAACAATTCCAATGGAACGTTGGTGAAGACCCCCCGTTGACAGGATGCGCAGTAAAGGATATTGGCCATCCGATGCATGCCGGATTAATTGAAGGCGTAACGGATACACTAACCGGCACTACCGGGTTCACCAACATGGATACTGCATTGGAAGTTGAAGGGTTCCCTGAAGAACAACCCAGATTTGACGTCAGGATGCACTTAACAATATCTCCATCTGCCGGTACGTATGAAAACGTGCTGCTGTTTGTTCCTGCATTGATCCCGTTCTTTTTCCACTGGAATGTCGGAGAAATTCCCCCATTGACAGGTATGGCAGTAAATGTTACTGTTGTACCTGCACAAACCGGGTTTGCAGAAGCCACAATTGAAACACTGACAGGCAACCCTGAATTCACAATCATTGTTACCGGGTTTGACACGGCCGGGTTTCCTGAGGTGCATGCTGCATTGGAAGTCATCTTACATGTGATTACATCTCCATCTACGGGAATATAGGAAAAGAGGTGGCTGTTCGATCCGATATTGATCCCATTCCTTCTCCACTGGAAGGCAGGGAAAGAACCACTGTTAACCGGGGTGGCAGTATAGGTCACAGATGTGCCTGCACAGACCGGGTTGTCAGATGCAGCAATCGAAACACTAACAGGCAAAACCTGGTTGACGGTCATGGTTAAAGGGCTGGAGGTGGCCGGGTTCCCTGTAGTACATAATTCGCTTGAGGTCATAACGCATGTTATGTCATCGCCATTCACGGGAGAATATTGGAATGTGACGCTTGTTCCAACAACGAAACCATTCATTTTCCATTGAAACGAAGGTGAGATTCCGCAATTAACCGGTAAAGCCGTAAATGTGACAATCGCACCTGCGCATGCAGGATTTGCGGATGCTGACACCGAAACGCTGACAGGGAAAAGATTATTTACAGTCGTGGTGATCGGGTTAGAAACTGCAGGATTGCCAATGGCACAAGCATCGTTTGAAGTCACTAAACAAGTGATGACATCCCCGTTTAACGGGACATACACGAAGGTACTACTGTTTGATCCGGCACTGCTCCCGTTCACATTCCATTCGAAGGAGGGAGCGGATCCGGCATTGACTGGTGTGGCAGTGTATGTGACAGGTGTACCGGAACAGACATAGTTTGCAGATCCGACAATTGAAACATCAGGGGTTAGGAGTGGATTTACTGACATGGTAATCTGGTTGGAAGCCGGGTTGCCCGATGTACACCCTTCGCCTGAAGTCAGTTCACAGGTGATCACCTCTCCATTGACAGGAATATCAGAGTAGATGCTGTTGTCGGACCCTACAGATATCCCGTTCCTTTTCCAATGGAACGATGGTGTTGTTCCGCCATTGACCGGTGTTGCCAGGTAGGTGACCGGAATACCCGCACACACGGGGTTGACGGATGCTGCAATGGAGACACTTACCGGTAAAACCTGGTTGACACTCACGATGACCTGGTTTGAAATCGCCGGGTTGCCCGAATTACATACCAGACTGGAATGAAGATAACAGGTTATTGAATCGCCGTTACCCGGGGTATAGGTAAGGACAGGATTATTCGTACCTATGTTGGTGTTGTTTTTCTTCCACGTATAAACAGGGGAGACACCGCCATTTGTCGCTGTTGCAGTAAAAGTGACCACATTTCCGGCGCATACCGGGTTGGCAAAGGCTCCGATTGAAATACTGACAGGAAGGAACGGGTTGACCGCCATGCTGACAGGTGAGGAAGTTGCCGGATTGCCGGATACACACAACGCGTTTGAAGTCAGCTGACACGTTACGATATCCCCGTTCACGGGGATATAATTCAGGGAATTGCCGGTTGACCCCGTTAACACATTATTAATCTTCCACTGGTATCCCGGATTGCTCCCTCCATTAACCGGAGCAGCAGTAAAAGTTACCGCAACTCCTTCACATACCGGGTTTGCTGAAACACCGACATTCACAGACACCGGAACAACCGGGTTCACAGTTACAGCCACCACATTCGTATTTACCGAACAATTACTCCCCGCGCAGGATTGTACCTGCCTGTAATAAGTTGTTGCTGTCAATACTCCTGGCTGGAAATTAAAATTTGTAGCGCCGGGAATATCTGTAAATATTGAATTATTGGGCGACGACTGCCAGCGATAGGTATAAGGAACCGCTCCTCCCGCAGGCGGAACCGAAGTAAGCAACGCGGGAACTGTACCACTGCAGATTGTCTGGTTTCCTGTGATCGAACCAGCCACCATTTGAGGAAACACGTTGACGGGATGGTCAGTAGGGGATGGAGCGCTGCAGCCATCTGCGTTGGTATAATTGACCCGGACAACTTGCGAACCGGCGGAATTCCATGCCACGATCAGGGTACTCGTTCCGTTCCCGGTCAATATGGTACCACCTGAGGGGACAGTCCAGGTATATCCATGCATACCGGTTTCGGTAGTATAAACCACCCCCGCCGGACCGGCACAGACAACCGCAGCCCCGGTTATCGTCGGTACCGGAAGTGTTTTCACCACAACGCCCACCTTATTGGTGGTATCGGTACACACCCCGCCATGATTGATGGTGGAATAATAGATCCCGCTTTCGGTGGCTGAATACACCGGATTGGTGGCATTCACAATGGGTATCTCATTCCTGTGCCACTGAAAGGACCTGGCGGGTCCCGATGGCGCGGTGAACGTTACAGATCCCCCATCGCAAAAGGTGGTTGAACCGGTTACCGTGATCTGCGGACGGGCAATAGCCCGAGGTAACACCGTGAACTGACCGGCATTGGTCAGGCTCCACTTTCCAAGGGCATCCCTAGAGCGCGTATAAAGTTCGTGATCTCCAGGTGTGTAACAGGTGATATCAATCGGGAACACAAGGTTTGTAATATCCGGAGAGGCTGTAACAGGTAAAGCAGTAGCCAACCCGACGCCGGGATCAGCATCGATAAAATATTCGGCTTCTGAAATGTCCGGCCTTATATGAAGATCGAATTTATAGAACGGCCGGTTTGAAGCAAGACTCCATTTCCCGCTGGCATCCCTTGCCCTGAAATAGAGGGTATGTACCCCAACGGCAAGGGAACTGTCATCAATATTCGCCACGATATTATTCAGGTTGATACCGGGCGTTACCGTCACACTGACACCGGAACCTACCCCGGGATCGGTATCGATAAAATATTCGAGCCTGGAGATGTCCGGGGGGGATACAAGGTTTAATTTCAGGAATGGTCTGTTACTGGTGAGGCTCCATTTTCCCAGGCCATCTTTTACCCGGATATAGAGGGTATGCATGCCTTCCTGGACTCCTGAAACCGGAATCGAAAAATTCAGATTATCGAGGTTCGGGGCGGGTGAGATAGCGATCGGACTGGCTGCACCGTAGCCTGGATCCGCGTCGATGAAGTATTCTGCCTGCACGATGTTCTGGGTAAAGGCCTGCTGGCTATACACCAGGGCTATAACGAACAGAACCATGCAACAGGATCTTCCGGCGAAAAACGAAACCGGGTACCGTTTTTCGCAATTTTTAGCAATCCTTTTCATACGCTGGGTTTTTATAAAAAGGACTAATTATGAGATTTTACTTTCAGGCTGACATTCAGCGTATTGCTGTTGTTGAAGAGGGTGAAATAGTAGATGGCCGGGATATCCGGCAATCCCGAAAGCACGTAGGGATATGTGCCTCCGAAGATTCCACAGTCGGTCCCACTCACACCCGCGCAGGATGCCGGTGATCCGGGTTTCAACGCCCACCTTCCGTCGGGAGAAAAACCGCTGCACGATGCATAACAGGCAAAGACGGACTCCGGATTGACATTTTGCTGGTTGGCCGCCTGGTTTCCGAACTGGGTTCCGTTCCCGATGTTGTTTGTAAAGACGTTGTTGTTCTGGCCGAAACTGCCATTCGTCATGATGTTATTGAAAAACTGGGAGTTGGATACGTTTACTGTCTGAAAGAAGGGCCCGAAAACATTATTTTCAAAATTAAAAGTGCAGCTGGCTAATCCATCAGCAATTCTGACATTGCTCTGTGCACCGAAAATGTTGTTTTGGAAAATAATACCGGATACGATATTGTTGGTTCCGACAACATTCCCCTCTATTGCATTTCCTTGGAAAACAATTGCATATAGCCCATCGTTATCGAACTGGACTCCTCCTTGAAAAAAATTGCGCCGTAATGTCAGATTAGAGGTATTAACATATGAGGTGGCGCTCATTACCATACCCACTATCTGTGATCCCTCAGACCCTTGCTGGAAGCTGATATAACCTATTGTTGCCGGATATTTCAGCGCCTGAGTTTCGGGGTTATCGTTCAGAAAATATCCGGGCCCGATCAGAACCAATTTCTTATTTATATTCGACAAAGCTCCATAAGCAATGGGAGAAGATTCAAAAGAGAGCGTATCGCCGGGGAGTGCGGCAGTGTATGCTGCCATGGACGTCGTGTAAACTCCCGGATTGATAATATAATTATTGACCCGACAGATGGTTGCCATTGCCGGCCATGTGGTCATGCAACCTGCAAAGACCAGAATTATTGCGATGTTTGTATAGATTGGTTTCATGTTGATTCTCCTTTTGTTTTGTTAAATTTGGTTAAAACAGCATTACTATATAAATAATTATTCTTTATTTAAACTGATTACAAATATACAATATATTAATTATCCATGACAAATCCCTGATTTTTTTGCCCATCTGAAAAATATATTCATCTCGTACAGGCAAACAAATCGCCTGTTGCTGCAATCATTCTCATGCTCAACGTGATTTATTTAATCGGGTTGCGGTTATATTGTCAATATTTCGATAGTAATTTTTTCAGCAGGCCCGGTGATAACATAGACAGAAAATCCCTTATCCAGGGGCTAAAGTCTTTTGGCAGAAATACACAGTTCTCTCTGGAATAGCGCTTTATCATCAGCCTAATCGTCTCGAATCTTAAAGCATAGTTCCAGGGGAAGTAATTTCGGGTTCAGCAAATCGAAAGAAAAAGCGGATTGGGCAGGAATTGGGCAACAAAATAAGTAGTTCTGTTTAAACCACAGAAAGAAGACCCTGAACATTGTAAACCAACATGTTCGGGGCCTTTTTTCCCCACCAATGGACAAAATAGTGACAGTGAAAGATCAATCAGCCTTGATTTCCGGAAGGTCGGTGTTTGAACGGATATGCACATCCTGCTGTGGAAACGGGATTACGATTCCATATTCCCTGAAAAGCACATCGATGGCAAGGATCAGATCACTTTTCACGTCAAAACCTATGCTGAAATGCCCCACCCAGAACTTCAGACTCATGTCAACCGAACTGCTGGCAAACTCGTTGACCAGCACGATCGGCTCAGGATGTTTCAATATCCGGTGATCTTTGTGCATCAGATCAAGTAACAGTTGCGTGGTCTTTTGAAGATCGGTTCCATAAGCTACACCGAGGTCAAGGACGTACCGTCGCCGGGTGCTTCCCAGGGTCCAGTTGATCAGGTGCTGATTCAATAAATCTCCGTTTGGAATAATCACGTCGGCGCCATCCCAGGTAGTTACGACACTGCTGCGGATCCCGATAGATTTCATTTTACCTACCTGGCCGGTGATTTCTACGATGTCGCCCACGTTGATCGGTTTCTCAAAGGCGATGATCACTCCGCTCACCAGGTTGTTGATCAGGGTTTGCAGGCCAAAACCGATGCCAACGCTCAGGGCGCCCAGGATGATGGCAAACTTATCCATCGGGATTCCCGCAGAAACAAAGGCCAGCATTACGCCAAGAGTGATGATGGTTATCCGGATAAGCAACATCCAGCTTCCTAGACCTCCCGATTTCGATTTACCGGTTCCTGTGGCAGGATCAGATGCAAGGAACGAAACGACCTGGGATATGATCCCCGAAAAAACCAGTATTCCAAAGAAGATGAAAATGCTTTGATAAGTAAAGGTAAAGGCTCCGATTGTTTGGGTATCGGTGAGCGCTTCTTGCAGCGGTTCAAACAAGGTTTGATAAAAATAGAAATTCCGGCTGATGAGGATGAACCAACCAACGAAAAATATAAAATAAAGTAAAAAGGAGGGGGCCCTTTTTGCCGGCTTCTCCCGGGACCCTGCATGATAATCCTCTTCATTTCCATGGAAGAAATGCAAAGACAGTTGCAGGACATCATTCCCGATTCGGGCCGTCCAGAAAAGGAAATAGGCAACAATAATGGTAAAAACCCCTGTGGCCATAAACGTTTTTGCCTGGTTGTATCCTCCCGACAAATAGTTTACAAGGGCCAGAATTTCAAAAATAACCAGGGTCGTAATAAACAACAGGACCAGCTTTTCCCTGGTTTCATGTTTAAATAACCTGACGAGGAAGAATATCCCGCAAGCCATTGCTGAAAGAATATACAGCAGCATACTCCATCTTTCGAAGGCTGACTGCAAGAGGAGCAGGTTGCCTAAAAACCCAACCAGGAATAATCCAAAGAAAACAAGCCAGGTTGTATACCCTAGCGAAGGGACCGATTTTCGAATGATCACCGACAAAGCAATACCGCTGATCAGCCAGAGCAACCCGCTGAAAACAAACGGAGGAAGTGGCAGAAAGAACTGAAAGAGAGTAAGGACCAGAAGTGTTGCCGCAGGAAAAGGGTTGGATAAAAAGGTTTGCTCCTCCTTCATTGTTTCAGGCAGCTTCTCTTCCTTGCATTTTCGTCTCAGCAGGATCAGGTAAAAGGCAATCCCGATGATAAAAAAAAGCATCAGGATGAGTGAACTGAGATGGTTGGCTACATAAAAGAGCAATACCAGTTCTGCCTTGTTGAAAGAAAAAGCAATAACCTCCTTAATTGATTTGCTCTTATCAATACCTCGTCCGAAAGTTCCGGTTTCAATAATCCCTATTTTTTCGTATAAAGTTTTCCGTTGGTTTTCGGTTTCAGTGATGTCGGATTCGAGGCTGAATTTGATCATGCTGAACTTGATCTCAAGTTTTTCAACGCTGTCCAACGCTGTTTTCAAGGGAACTTTAACCGGTGTATAGTCCTTGCTTAACAATATCAGCCGCTGAAAATACCGGATCAGCGAAACAGAATCGTTGGGAACAATGTAAAGAACACTGTCCATCATCAGGGAATCAAGTTTATACTGGAACTGGCTCAGTGTTTTGTGATACAACGCGATCTTTTGCAGCCGGTCGTTGGTCCTGTTGAGCAACTCTTTTAACAGGATGGAGGTGGCCGCCAGGTTCCTGACAGTTTGTAAATTGTCTTTACCGGTAATAACGCCTTCACCGGCTAGTTTTTTCCATACGGTAAGCTTGTCGATCTCATCTTTTATTTCCTGGTAGGAATATCCCTGTTTGAGAAAATTTCTTGCCTTTGCAAGTTCGTTCTTGATGAGCGCGAAGGTTCTGCCTTGCTGTAAAACAGCCTGATGCGCATTGAAATCTACCCTGCTGTTAATAAATTCCCTGGCCACCAGTACTTTGGTACGGGCTGACAACTGCTCATAACCGGCTGACAAATTAAGGGATGAATCATTTTTCTGCTCAGGATAACTGGCGGGATAGGAGGGCTGATAGGAGAAAAGAAAAAACACACCGATGATCAGCACACCGATATTCCGTTTTTCAGAAAGGAGTCGTTTGTTATTAATTCTGCTCATTTTCCCGGAATCAGGTCATTGAAAAATCAGTGAGAATGGCAGGTAATGCTCATCCGAATCAATAAAAATCCGGAAAAAATTCGGAGCTATTTCTTTCCGAAGATCTTGAATCCAAGAGAGACCACGAACATCTGGTCTTTGGTGTCGAATTGATAATTTCCGGCATCTTTGATGAGCTGGTTGAGCCCATATTTGTACCGGATATCCAGGCTGAGGAATAAAATATCAATGCCGGTGCCACCTATTGCATACCAGCTCATGGAACTCATACTTGACTCCTGGATAGGACCCAAAACAGAATTTTCGTTTGAAACTTTTTTACTGATGTTGAAAGATGCCTGTGGTCCAAGCTCTATCCTCCAGGTAATGAAATCGGAATGAACGATTTTAAAACCTACCATTACAGGAACATCGAGACTCCCGATCTTGATCTTCTGTTTCCAGTTATTGGTTGACAGGTTGCCTTCATTGGTGAAAACAGCTCCGCTCATGGAATAAAGCAATTCGGGCGCTACGTAAAACCGGTTCCCGATCCGTGTCCATACCCCTATGTGGAAGCCGCTGTTGACCTGGTTCTTGACAGAATCAAGATTGGTTGACAATTTGTTGGCGTTATATCCCAGTTTTACCCCGAGTGCAATTTGACCGTAGGACAATCCGGCGGCAAAGAATGCAAAAAGAATAAGCGCAACTGTTTTTTTCATATCGGTTAAGTATTAAAGTTGATGAATATAGAACTGATTAATATTTTTGATAAGTATCTTGTTTTAAACCATCCTGGCCTGAATTTAGAATTAATCCGGATTAGAACAGGGCAAAAATAAAAAAATATATGTTACTAAACAGAATTATTCATAAAAACAGGAAAAATATGCTCGTTGATATTTGCCATCGGACGATTTTTCGGGGAGGTGTTTTATTGAAAATTTCACGTACTTGTTAATTATTGACACGCAATTAGATTGAAAAAATCAGGTAATTGAAAATTAAATCATATATTTACATTGCATTAGTCAGTAATTGGCAGAG
This sequence comes from uncultured Bacteroidales bacterium, assembly GCA_903828645.1. GTDB lineage: Bacteria > Bacteroidota > Bacteroidia > Bacteroidales > FEN-979 > CAIVAT01. The sequence goes on along the minus strand of CAIKNA010000256.1, from coordinate 4,478 downwards.
GAACCCATTCCATATTGACTTTCTTATGAAACAATCACCAACTTCCTTTTTATATTCCTGTTTTTCACATTGCGATCTCCCTGAGTATCTGCAAGGTCAGGAAGGGAATTGCAGATTTGCACGCAGGCCGTTCTGACAGGTCTATTTTTAATAACTAACAATTCAGGTTATTATGAAAACAATTTATTTTAAAGCATGGATAAGAAAAATGAGATGGTCATTTATCATTATCCCCTTAATGTTTGCCTTGCCGGTGAGGGTACTTGCGCAGGTTGCCGTCAGGAACCCGGTATGTCGTCCCGAACCTATTCAGCTCATATGTAATTTCCCTGATGCTTGCAGCAATCCTGGCGCAACCTTTTCCTGGCATAATACCAGCGGCTCCTGGACAACACATGTAAAAAACCCGGTTCTTTTTCCAACAGGGTATCCTGTGACAGGAGACGGTCAGACAACGAATGGTTATGGTTACTGCAATGGGGAGGGTTACGCTACCGACTACTTCTATCTTACGGTCACCTTCTCGCCTCCGCCGGGTGGTTCCCACAGCGGATCGGTGCATGTGATGGAGAATTCCGGTGACATTAATATCTCGGGAACCGTGAAGGCTTTGAACGGAACTCTTCTGAGCAGCGGGACTGCATATATGTATAATACCAAATACGGCGTACTTGACACAGTGGCCACAACACCGGTTAATTCCGGCCATTTTACGTTTTACAATACCTGTGGAGCCGATGGTTCTCCGATTTTAGTCACACCGTCCACCGTTCCCCAGACCATGATTTCGACCTACCTGGGCGATACGCCTTCGTGGAGCGATGCAACTGCTATTGTTGCCACAGCCAGTATGATTCTCGATACAATCCATATGATCGCGAAGCCTTCGCCGATACAAGGAAGTGCTCCATCGATTATAAAAGGGAATGTATATAAAGTCAGCCACGCGAAGGCCAACGATCCGATCGACAATGTCGGGATTATTATAAAGCATCCCAGCGTTGCATCACTTTCGGGCTATTCAGTATCCGGAACAGACGGGTCATTCCGCCTTGGGCATTTTGAAGAGGGAGATTACAGCATAACCAGTGATTATCCGGGAATCCCCATGTATACCGCCAATGGTGCAAATATTGTAAAAGTATATAATCCTCTTGATACCATTAATCTGACTGTCAATGTTGTAGCCGATTCAATCATGGTCGATTCAAACATCATCCGGGTTTACCCGGCGTATGTGGTTTCGCCTTCGTGCAGCGTCCAGGATGAATTTCTATCCAGTGGTGTAACAAAATGCTATGATGCATTGCATAATCTGACCGTTTCAGGATCTCAGAGCGTGGTTGTTCACAATGGAGGCACAGCAACCTTTATTGCGGGACAAAAAATAACGTTCAAGCCGGGGTTCAAAGTAGAGAGCGGGGGATCGGCACGGGGATTCATTACGACGACCGGCCAGTTCTGCAGCCAGGTGTTTGGATCAAACCTCTCTCCGGGCGACATGACCATTGCAGGCGGGAACAATGATTGTTTCCTGTCCGGGCTGAAGATGATCATCTATCCCAACCCGACGCCAGGTTCATTTACGCTTGAATTACCAGGAGAACAGCGTGAATCAACCGTCGCTGTCAGCTGTTATAACAACATGGGATCGCTGGTTATGGAGAACGAATTTCATTCCGGAAAAAAGCATGAATTGTCCCTGGCCGGTTACGCCCCCGGGATATACCTGCTTCGTGTCAGCATGAATGGTGAGGCCGGGTTGAGGAAAATTGTCAAACAATAATCACCCTTTTAGTTTTTTACACGAAGTTCCACGAAGAAACCTCGAAGAAACCAGAAGAACCTGGATTTTCGTCAATAATTGATTTCCTGTCGAAAAAGTCATTGTCTGTGCCATTGAGCTTCAGAGGTTGCCAGGAATAGGGTTACTGAAATCAACTTTTGAAGTTTTCATTATGTATGACATAAAGAAAGGAACCGACCGTTGAACTTTAAAAGTTTAAAACTTCGTGGTTCTTCGAGGTTTCTTCGTGGATCTTCTTGCAAGAGATTGACATCAGGCAGGCAATATTGTTATGAATCTTAAAATTTTGTTCAGATGGAAAATAAATTGAACACCCTGGTTGTTTTCTGCGGTTTGTTCTCTTACAGGGAACGTGAGAAGGATATTCTTTTTCCCGGAACCATCTATGAGGACTTTGAAGACCTTTTCGAAAAAGACCCCGGGATAAAAATACTCAGGCAGATTTTTTACCCGAATTTTACCAATCTGATTGTATCGAAAAACTGTCATAAGCACGCGCATCCCTGTACCAGCTTGTTTCAGCATCTCCGGCTGGCAGATGTCAGCGGGTTGAAAAACCTGGTTTTACTGAATGAGAAGGAGGAAAGCCTGAAATTTTCCATTGCCAGGGTCGATGTTTTTCTTTTCCCCGAAACAATTTCCGATTCATCCAGGGAAAAGCTCGGGATGTATGCATTTCATGTTAACCTTACAGATGAGAATGCCGGTTTTGAAACCATCTCATCATTTATTCACCGGATCCGTTTATTCGAAAGCAATAACCGCATACGGTCGGGGGAAACTGATTTTACAACAATTGATTTTATTCAGCAAAAGATCCTTTCCGGCGGAAATTCATTGGACCTGGTGTCTGATATCATGGGGAATAAACTAAAGGTGTTTACGGTAATCAATGCCGCCGGTGACATCGATGAGATCAATAACAGGCTGTTTGACATTGGAACAGCCCAGCATGTTGCGGCAAAAAGCCATGAGCATTCAACAAAGGGTTCCGACGAATTATACCAGGAGCTGATGAGATCAAACAGCATCTCTGTATACGCGAACTGGAAAGCGCTGGCAATCTTTGATTCGTTTACTGTGATCGGCAATGAGTTGAATAACATCGACACGACCTGGGGAACGACCTACCTGTTGATCTATATTCATTGCCTCAAAATGAAATTTTACCTGTTTCATGTAAATTCTGAGTTGTCGAATATCAGTTTTTATGAAAAATATTCGGAGAAACTTCGTGCAAACTTTACCAAATTCATCAACAGCAACAACCTTTTTGCCATATCGTACAACGTCTTGCCAAATAAAATCTATCATACAATAAAGAAATCGCTGGAAATCGACGAGGAGGTGGAAGAACTTGAAAAGAAGATCATCAAAATAAACAGGATCATCAATGAAAAAAGTGACAAGAACCTGAACAGGCTGATATTCCTTCTCGCGTTGCTGGGAGTGGTAAGTGTAATCTTTCACGCCTCTGAATTCATCATGAAGGTGTTTTCAGTCAATGACCATTATTATCCGCATATAGGTTCAACCATAGCCGGCACGGTGTTGCTTACCGTATCGGCTTATTTTCTGCTGTTAAGAAAGCGAGGATAAAATAAACAGGAACCTATTTTCCCGGCAGGGTAAATTCTTCCATTTCCTCCTTGAGATCCGGAATGATCCCCAGCAAATGCCTTTGGTTTACATTTGTCAGGATCTCTTCTGCGCGCAAGGGCCATTTTTTAATCAATGTTTTTTCCTGGGTATTGGTGATGACCAGCAATGAATGGCCATCCTCCGAAAATTGTGCAAAGTGAGCGTGGCCTTTTGTATCCCCTAAATTGATAATATTCAGCAATTCCCCCTTTCGCGACCAGATCATGATCATATAGGGCTTCCCTGAAAGCGTGAAAAAGTAATCGCTGTTTGCCGAAAACCCTACCTCTTCAATGGCCGTTCTGTGTGAATTGTCAAGGATTTTAGTGAGTGCACCCTCTGCACTCCAGAGGATTGCCTGCCCGTCGGATGAGGCAGTCAATATCGATGTTCCATCGGGTGAATACCTGGCCTTCACAATATCCGCCTTGTGCATTTTCAGCTGCTGAACAATTGTCCCGTCAAGGTTCCGGATGATTGCAACCTTGTTTGAAGAACCGGTAATGATTCTTTTCCCGTCGGGGGAGAAGGAGGCACAGCGCAACGGATCGTTGTCTGCCTTGAATTCCTTAAGTTTTGTACCCCTGAAATCCCAGATCCTGGCGGCACCGTCGCTGCATGCCGTTAAAACGGTTTTGCCATCGGGTGAAAATTCAGAGCTCCTCACCTCAAAAGGATGGACCAATCTTACAATTTCCTTACCGGCAGTATCCCATATCCTGGCTGTTTTATCAAATGAGGAGGTCGAAATAAAGTCATTGCCGGGAGAAATAGTTACATTCATTCCGGGGCCCTGGTAACCGAAATCAACCAGCCGGTTTTTTTCAAGATTGAAATATGAAAGGCTGTTTTGCTGATTAAGGACGACCAATATTTTCATCTTTTCCGAAATACGGGAACCAAGTGTTTGTGAGACCTTTTTGTCGGTCATTTCACATTCATTGTTTCTCAACACCCAGATTTTCACCATCCCATCGTCAGATGCAGTGATAATCGTATCATTGCCTCCGGCAAACCGTATATCCCTGAT